>NZ_JBHIOG010000064.1:0-121968 GCF_042195435.1 Bartonella sp. CL162QHHD | reverse complement strand
TTGAATTATGCTATTCAGGATGTTCGGAAAGAAGCAAGACAAGCTGCTGCTATTGGTCTAGCGGTGTCCAACTTACGTTACTATGATATACCAGGATCTTTAAGTGTTTCATTTGGGAGTGGTTTATGGCGCAGTCAATCTGCACTTGCTCTTGGTGCTGGTTATACATCTGAAGATGGAAATATTCGCTCGAATGTATCTGTGACAAGTGCTGGAGGTCATTGGGGAATAGGCGCTGGAATTACTCTGAGGTTGAGATGATAATAGAAAAAATGGCTGTTATTGTAAAAACGAGAAGTATGTTAGTAAAGGTTCTGCTGTTTGCTCTTGCCTTAATAGGCAAGAGCGAAAGCTTTGCCAACGAGAATAATAATATTTATACAGTGCATCCACCGCACTTATCGATACCTAAGGGAGAACCTGGCGAAACACGTCGAATTATTATGCAATTTTATGATTGGACTTTGATTTGTGACGAAAAACAAAAGCTTAAACATAAGCAAGGTATATGTAATGTGACACAGACGGTTCATGATCAAGAAGGAAATACCATTTTTAGTTGGTCTCTTGTTTCTACGACAAGTGGTCAAGCAGTGATGCTTTTTCGAACATTGCCAAATTCTGATATAAATGTTCCGATTCAAATGTTTGTAAAAGATGTTAAAAAACCTGTTCTTATTAATTATACGCAATGTAATGAAACGGTTTGTTTGGCACAATCACCTGTAGGGCCGGTTTTGACTAAACAAATAGAGCAGAACAATAAGGTACGTATTTCCTATAAAACTAAAGAAGGTAAGGTATTTTCTTTTACTGTACCATTTAAAGGGTTAAATGCGGCACTTAATTCTTTCCGTCCTTAGAATCCATCGAGTATTTTTAACAAGAGTCATTTTTCCATAAATTGTTGTATTATATTTTTGAGTGTAAATTATAAGGTCAATAAGTAAGAAGTTTTATATAATATGATATCAAGGTGATTTATTGGAAAGAGTGAGAGTTTTATGAATATAAAGTCACAGTAAGTTCTTTATATAATGGAAAATCAAGTTAGTGTTTTCCATAATGCTTAAAGAGTGATTTCGTTAGTTATTAAAAGTAAAAAAGATTAGAAATACTCGATTTCTTCCTTACAATAATGAGTAGACTAAATTCTTTTTTTAAGCTTCAAATGGATTTTTAATGCGGTCTGATTAAGCATTAATATTTTTCAGATAAATTTTATAATTCTAGAGTTTTTTTGAACGATAGTTTTTATTGGTATTCACGAAATAACAGCTATTGTAATTGCATTTTGTAGTACTACGGAACTTTTATTCCAGCATAATCAAAGCCATTTCATTGCATATAACAAACGAGGTTTGTGTGTGGATAAAGAAAAAAAATTTTTTTCTTATAAACCGTACTAATGTATAGGTTGTTGTAACCTTAAAAGTCAGCAAATAGTATGATAGTGGAGGTTTTACAATAGAGGTGTGCTCCGTGTAAATGGTATAAAGAAAAGAGCATAATTTATAAAAATTGATGTGAACGTAAACGATTAATTTATAGTTTTAAGTTCATAAAGAGATGAATGATTTCACGGAAACAACCGAAAGATTATACAAAAATCTGAATGATGTTAGTGTAGAAAATTTTAATGATAGAAAAAGAAAGAATGATTTCTTGTATATATCATTTGATGCTGCATTATTGCTTTATTTAGGAATGAGCAGAAGGGTTTTCGCGTTTATTTATTGGGGGAACGCTCAAGGGATAAGGGACATGACCCCGTTAAATTATGGTTCAAAAGAGTTAAAGCGAGGAGAAATATACGATACCAAAGCAGATCAGTTGTATGATCAGTGCAGTAGTAATACAAATAATCTTTCTGCATTGTCACGAACAGAGGCATACTCTGTCCTTGTTGATATAAAGAGACAACAGAGAAAAAAACATTATGAACAGAAACAGGTTTTTGTTCAATCTGAGGCAGCTTTTGAGTTTCATAATCAGATAATGATAGGTGCTCAAAAAACAAAAAAACTCAAAGCACCTTTTCTTCGACGGTTCCATTCAGTAAAATCTCCACCTCTTTATGCGGCACTTGATCTCGGAACAAATAATTGTCGTCTTCTTATCGCATCTCCCAGTAAACCTGGATATTTTCGTGTTGTTGATGCTTTTTCTCGTATTGTACGATTGGGAGAAGGTTTAATAAATAACGGTTTTCTTAATACACAAGCTATGGATCGTGCGATTGAGGCATTAAAGATTTGTCATTTAAAGCTAAAACAAAGGCATATTAAGCGTTATCGCTTGATTGCAACGGAAGCTTGTCGTTCTGCAGAAAATGGTAGACATTTTATTCAGCGTGTTTTGGAGGAGACAGGTCTTGAATTGGAAATTGTTGATCGGCGAACAGAAGCGCGTTTTGCTGTTACAGGGTGTAGTACACTTGTTGAACCAAATACTGACGCAATTGTGCTTTTTGATATTGGAGGAGGGTCATCAGAAATTGTGCTACTTGATGTTTCTCAAAAGCGTTCTTTTCGTTTAGCTAGACAAATTATCGCTTGGACTTCTCTTCCTGTTGGTGTTGTTACGCTTGCTGAACGTTTTGGAGGGAATGATATTAGCTTAGACGATTTTGAAAAAATGAAAAGCTATGTGCGAGGGTTATTAAATAATTTTTCAGATCGTCATAAATTAGGAGAGTTAGCACAAGGTTCGAAGTTTCATCTTTTGGGAACCTCCGGTACAGTTACGACTTTAGCAGGAATGTATCTTAATTTAGAGCGTTATGATAGGAAAAAAGTGGATGGCATTTGGATGAAGGATGCAGACATTACACTTATGACACAACGTCTATTATCATGGGATATAGAAAAACGTGTCATAAGTCCTTTTATTGGGCGCGAGAGAGCAGATTTAGTTTTAGCTGGTTGTGCAATTTTAGATGTTATTCGGGAAGTTTGGCCAAGTCAGCGTTTAAGAGTTGCTGATCGTGGATTAAGGGAAGGAATTTTGATAGAGCTAATGTTACGCGATGGGGTATGGTGTCGTCGTAGAAAGAGCAGAGATTTCAAGCGTTAGAGAATTAAATATGGAGACAATGAATAACGATGAAAAAAACAACAAAAACACCGAGAGGTGGCTATGGAGGTTCAGGGTCACATGAATTATATCAGCGCGTAAAAAAGAAAGCAGGAACCATTAAAGCTTCATCACGACGATGGTTAGAGAGGCATCTGAATGATCCTTATGTCCATCAATCAAAAGTAGATGGGTATCGTTCGCGTGCGGCTTATAAACTCATTGAAATTAATGAGCGCTATAGGTTTTTGAAAAAAGGTCAAAAGGTTATTGATCTAGGAGCAGCACCTGGGGGCTGGTGTCAGGTGGTTGAGCGTATAGTAGGGTCAAGTGATGAGGATCCTAGCGTTGTTGGTATTGATTATTTACATGTTGATCCATTACCTAGAGTTGCCATGTTGGAAATGGATTTTTTGCATACAGATGCACCGCAGAAATTAATTGAAACTTTAGGGACAAAACCGGATGTGGTTCTTTCTGATATGGCAGCGCCAACAACAGGTCATCGTCAGACGGATCATTTAAGAACGATTTATTTATGTGAAGTTGCGGCTGATTTTGCTCTTTCGGTTCTTAAGCCTGGGGGACATTTTTTAGCAAAGGCTTTTCAAGGAGGAGCAGAAAACACTCTTCTTACGATACTAAAACAGCATTTTAAAAAAGTCTATCATGTTAAACCACCCGCAAGCCGATCAGAATCAGTAGAGCTTTATCTTCTAGCACTTGAATTTAAGGGAAAAACAAAAATACAAGAATAGCGCCTTCTTTTAAGAAGACTTAACTTTACTTAACCTATTTAGATGTGATGATTTTTTTCTCAAAGAGTTATCGGCGATAGTGACAGTTTTTCTGTTATCAATGATGAAAAACTGGTAAAACTAATGTATTGCCTATAGAGATAAAGAGATTGATTCCTCAGTGAGTGTTTCCAATGAAATTTCTTGATCAAGCTAAAGTTTATATTCGTTCTGGTAATGGAGGTTCTGGAGCAGTATCATTTCGTCGTGAAAAATTCATAGAATTTGGGGGACCTGATGGAGGGAATGGAGGACGGGGTGGTGATGTTTGGGCTCTTGTTGTTGATGGGCTTAACACGCTGATTGATTATCGCTACCAACAGCATTTTAAAGCAAAAACAGGGGGGCATGGCAAGGGGCGTAATATGACGGGTGAGAAGGGTAATGATGTCATCCTTAAAGTTCCGGTTGGGACGCAAATTTTTGAAGAAGATAATACAACGTTAATCTGTGATTTAACGGAAGTGGGACAGCGCTATCGCCTTGCAAAAGGAGGGAATGGCGGTTTTGGCAATCTTCACTTTACAACATCGACAAATCGGGCACCGCGTCGTGCAAATCCAGGTTTGGCTGGAGAAGAGCGTGCAATATGGCTTCGTTTGAAGTTAATTGCTGATGCGGGGCTTGTTGGTTTACCAAATGCTGGAAAATCAACTTTTTTAGCTTCTACAACGGCTGCAAAACCAAAAGTTGCAGATTATCCTTTTACCACTCTACATCCTCATCTTGGTGTTGTACGTATTGATGGTCGTGAATTTGTTTTGGCTGATATTCCAGGATTAATTGAAGGAGCGCATGAAGGTGTGGGAATTGGAGATCGTTTTTTAGGACATGTGGAACGTTGTCGCGTACTGCTTCATCTAATTTCTTCTCAAGAAGAAGATGTAGCAAAAGCATATCAAATTGTGCGTCATGAACTTGAGGCATATGGAAATAATCTAAGTGATAAAACTGAAATTGTTGCTTTAAGCCAGATAGATACTCTGACAATTGAAGAGCGTGAAGCTAAACGGGAAGCTTTGCAAAGAGCAGCGGATCAACCAGTTATGATGTTTTCTGCGGTTAGCCGCGAAGGTTTAGAAAATGTGCTGCGTGCTGGTGCACATATTATTGAAATGTCACGCAAAGAGGAGATCAGTGGGGATAGCAAGGTTGATTGAGATGGCTGTTGGATCGCAAAAACTTACACACTATAAACGTATTGTGGTCAAGATTGGATCTGCCCTTTTGGTTGATCCTCAGGCAGGTTTACGGGTTGAATGGCTTAAAAGCTTGATCAATGATGTTGTTGAATTACACAAAGGAGGCGTAGAGATATTATTGGTGTCTTCAGGTGCTATTGCTTTAGGAAGGACATTGCTACAGCTTCCTAAGGGGGCTTTGAAATTGGAAGAAAGCCAGGCATGTGCTGCTTTGGGGCAAATTGAGTTAGCAAAAACCTATGGTGATGCGCTTGCTCAACATGGGCTCAAAACAGGCCAAATTTTGCTCACTTTATTTGATACGGAGGAGCGAAGGCGTTATCTCAATGCACGTGCAACGATTGAGACGCTTTTATATTTGGGAGCTGTGCCTGTTATTAATGAGAATGATACTGTTGCAACAACTGAAATTCGTTATGGTGATAATGATCGTTTAGCTGCACGTGTGGCAACAATGGTGAGGGCAGATCTTTTAATACTTTTATCCGATATTGATGGTCTTTATACAAAGTCTCCCCATAGTGATCCTACGGCTGAATTTATACCTTTTGTTGCATCCATTACGCATGATATCGAAAAAATGGCAGATGTTGCTGCTTCAGAGTTTTCACGGGGAGGAATGAAGACTAAGCTTGAAGCCGGAAAAATAGCTAATGCTGCTGGAACGGCGATGATTATCACCTCAGGCAAGCGTATGAATCCTCTTGCTGCAATTGACAAAGGTGAACGCAAGAGTTTTTTTGCGGCAAGTAAGAAATCTGTCAATGCTTGGAAAACATGGATTTCTGGTCATTTAGATCCATCTGGTGTTTTGACGATTGATCAAGGAGCCATTAGGGCTCTTGAATCAGGAAAATCATTATTAGCTGCAGGGGTTATTGGCGTTGAGGGAAATTTCCAGCGTGGGGATACGGTTGCAATTGTTGGTACAGATGGAGTTGAGATTGCGCGTGGACTTGTAAGCTATGACAAAGATGAGGCTGTACGCATTATAGGACATAAAAGTGAAGAAATCGAAGCTATTCTTGGGTATGAGGCGCGCTCTGCTATGGTGCATCGTAATGATATGATTATACGTTGCTTGACCAATACTGTTTAAAAAAGTTACTTTTGTTTTTATTGTTTTGGCAGAGTGGATGTTACGATGACTTTAGAAGAACAAATGAAAGATATGGGACAAAAAGCACGCTATGCCGCTGCAGCGTTAGCTGTTGCTTCTTCTGAGCAAAAGAACAATGCATTAGAAATGATCGCTTTAAGTCTAGAGGCTCAGTCAGATGAAATTTTACGGGCGAATTGTCAAGATTTAGAGAATGCTGCTCAGAATAATTTGAAAGCTGCAATGATTGATCGGCTAAAATTAGATGATTTGCGTTTACGTGCAATGATAGACAGTGTTCGCCAAGTTGCTCGTTTATCTGATCCTGTTGGACAAGTGATGGATGAATGGACGCGTCCAAATGGGCTTCATATAAGTCGTGTACGAACACCTCTTGGTGTGATTGGCATTATTTATGAAAGTCGTCCCAATGTTACAGTTGATGCGAGTTCTTTGTGCTTAAAAGCAGGTAATGCTGCGATTTTGCGCGGTGGTTCGGATAGCTTTCATTCTTCTCATGCTCTTCATTTAGCTTTGGTACAAGGTTTAGAGCGCTCTGGTTTACCCAAAGATGCTATCCAAATGGTTGGAACGACAGATCGTGCTGCCGTTGGGGAAATGCTCAAAGGATTGGATGGAGCGATTGATGTGATCGTACCACGTGGTGGAAAGAGCCTTGTTGCTCGTGTTCAGTCTGATGCACGTGTTCCAATTTTTGCTCATTTGGAGGGACTTTGTCATATTTATATTGATAAATCGGCAGATTTAGATATGGCACGCAATATTGTTTTAAATGCAAAGCTGCGGCGAACAGGGATATGCGGTGCTGTTGAGACAGTTCTCATTGACGGCCAAGCATTAAAAAAATTTCTTCCTGTTTTAACTGCTTTACAGGAAAAGGGGTGTGAAATTCGTGCCACAGAAGATATTGTTTTTCTTATGCCAGATGTCAAATTAGCTTCTGAAGAAGATTGGTCGCATGAATATCTTGATGCTATTCTTTCTGTTAAAACGGTTGAGGGTGTTGAGGGAGCCATTTCTCATATCAAGCGTTATTCATCAGGACATACGGAATCGATTATTGCTGAGGATTTGGAAGTGGTGAAGAATTTTTTTAATCATTTAGATTCAGCTATTTTATTACACAATGCATCTACACAATTTGCTGATGGAGGTGAATTTGGTTTTGGAATGGAAATTGGTATCGCAACAGGAAAAATGCATGCACGTGGTCCCATAGGTGTTGGACAGCTAACATCATTTCAATATCACGTTAAAGGAAATGGTCAGGTTAGAGCTTGAGAACACCATTTTTTCCATGGAAAAATTGTATGCCACATGTTGAAAGATCTAATGTTGTGGGTCTTTTTGGTGGTTCCTTTAATCCACCGCATGCGGGGCATCTTCTTGTTGCAAAAATTGCCATTCGGCGTTTGCATCTTGATCAGTTATGGTGGATGATCACTCCAGGAAATCCTTTAAAGGATTGTACACAGTTGCCCTCTTTAGAGGAGAGAATGCAATTAAGTTTTAAACTTATTGACCATCCAAAAATTCGCTTAACAGGTTTTGAACAGGCTATAGGGAGCAAAGTATCAGTAGATACGATTTTTCATATTCTTACCCATTACAGTGGCGTAAATTTTGTATGGATTATGGGGGCAGATAGTTTTGCGACGATACATCAATGGTATCGATGGCATGATATCGTCTCTATGCTTCCTATTGCGATTATTGATCGTCCTTTAGGCAATCGGTCAGCACTTTCTTCTCCTATGGCACATATTTATCGCCGTTTTCGTTTGGATGAGAGAAAAAGTAAGCGATTACCTTTTATCAAGCCACCAGTTTGGACTTATTTGCATGGACCTTTATCTTTTCAATCTTCAACAAACCTTCGTTTGAAGAAGAATGATTTTTCTTGAACATTTCATAAGATTCTGCTTCTCTTTAGAGAAGTCTCTTTTTTAGATTCCACAACGATAAGAAAGGATATTGATCTGAAAAACGTTGCACACAAACACTCTTACGATATTATGCCTTCAAAAGAAAAAAAAGTTTTTTCTGTTAGTGAGAGTCTTGAAGTTATTCTCAAGAGTTTAGAAGATACAAAAGCAGAAGATATTGTTGCTATTGATATTCGAGGGAAGTCATCTTTGGCTGATTATATGGTCATAGCTTCAGCAAATTCGCAGCGTCATGTATCGTCTGTTGCTGATCATTTATTACATACTTGGAAAGATAGTGGGCAGGGGCTTGCGCGTGTAGAAGGGCTTGCTGGAGGTGACTGGGTATTGATTGATACAGGTGATATTATCACTCATCTTTTTCGTCCAGAAATTCGTCTTTTTTATAATTTAGAAAAAATATGGATGACACCGGATTTAAACGATACGGCTTTGCTTCTCTTCGGAGATCATTAAAATGCAAATTTCTATTTTTGCGGTTGGTCGTATGAAAAGTGGGGCGGAGCAAAAATTAGTTCAGCATTATTTGGATCGTTTTTCTAAAATTTCTGGAGATGTAGGCTTTCATTTAAAAAAGTTACAAGAGATACCAGAAAGTCGTGCTCACACAGTTTGTCAACGTATGGAGGAAGAGGGGAGAAAACTTATTGAATTTTTACCTGAAAAATGTCGATTAATTGTGTTAGATGAGCGTGGAGAATCGATTTCGTCAATTTCTTTTTCTGAAAAATTGAGGTGTTATCGTGATGAGGGCATTCGAGATGTCGTCATTGCTTTGGGAGGACCTGATGGGCATAATGAACAAATAAAGAAGCGTGCTGATTTTCTTTTATCTTTTGGTTTGATGACGTGGCCACATCAAATTGCACGTATTCTTCTTACAGAACAACTTTACCGCGCTGTAACAATTGAAAATAACCATCCGTATCATCGTTTTTAATATTTTTGTGCAATTTTTAGCACTTATTTATATGTTTATTAATATTGTTTTAGCTGACACCATTTAAAGCATCTCTAATGTATACGATGAGGTGTCATGGTTTTTGCAAATGAAAAAGCTTCTTCATAGAAAGATGCTATATTTATATGAGGAGTGCGTCATATTTGTCATTCTGCTCTTGAGTATGTTTTTTTGCTTTTCTGTATCGCGTGCGGAAGATACAATGAGGAGTACGGAAGTACATAAAGAATTAGGAGAAATTCGCCAAAATATTTCACTTTCGCGTGAGCGTGTTGCTTTTCTTATGCATCAAGTTGAGCATTTAAAAAAAGATCAACGTGTTTTGAGTGATGCACTCATAAAAGCGGCTAAAGAAGAACGTATAGTAGCAGATGATATTGCTAAAAGGGAAGAAAAGCTTAAAAAAATGATAGAAAAGCGGGTACAAGTCTATCAAAGTTTAAAAAATCGTCGTGCTGAATTTGCGGAAGTTCTTGCAATTTTGGAGCGTATGGGATTGAATCCGCCTCCTGCTCTTATGATACAGCCAGAGGACGCGTTGGCTTCTATACGTAGTTCTGTTTTATTAGGTACTGTTATTCCTCAGATGCAGGAGAAAACACGAGATTTAACAGAAAAACTCAAGGAGTTGACCAATTTGAGTAATTCCATTACTACGGAATATAAGGCATTAAAGACAAAACTGCAAAATCAAGCAGAGCAGCGAAAACGTCTAGAGCTTTTATTAGACCAAAAAAACAAACTACAAAAAAAATCAGAAAAAGAACTTACAGAACAGCAACAAAAAAATATTGCTCTTGCTAAAAAAGCGCAGTCTTTGGAAGAATTGATTTTAGAGCTCGATCGTCAGTCAAAACTTAACTCTGATGCATCAGTACAGGTACGGAAAAGTTTGCAATTGTTAGAACAGTCCAATTTTGAAAGCCGAAAAGGTTCTTTACTTTTTCCTGTTTCAGGAAAAAGAATACATCTCTCTAACAAAAGTTCGCAGATTACGCGCTTTGGTGAAACGATAGAAACAGAGGCAGGAGCTGTTGTTATATCACCTGTGGATGCTTTTGTTGCTTTTGCAGGGCCATTTCGTTCTTATGGACAGTTAATCATTCTCAATGTTGGAAATGGTTATCATATCATTCTTACTGGAATGTCGAGAATTAATGTAAAACAGGGGCAATTTGTTCTTTCAGGTGAGCCTCTGGGTATAATGGAGATGCAATTTATTTCAAACAGTGTTGCATTGGATATAGGAAAAACTTCTCCAATGCTTTACATTGAGTTTAGAAAGCAGGGAAAACCTGTAAATCCAACTCCTTGGTGGCAGACTGAAAAAATAAGAAGGAGCCAAAATGATTCGTAAAGTTATTCTTTTGGTCGCTGGGGTATTGCTCGGCGCCTGTTCAATGATTATGGTGCAGTCTGTTGCTGCGAATAATGAAGATAATGCATATAAAAAGCTAGCTATATTTGGCGATGTTTTTGAGCGTGTGCGTATGCAATACGTTACAGTTCCAGATGATAAAAAGCTTATTGAAAATGCTATCAATGGCATGCTCACATCACTGGACCCTCATTCATCTTATTTGAATGCTGAAGAAGCCAAGGATATGCGGGATTCTACGAAAGGAGAGTTCGGAGGTCTTGGTATTGAGGTCACTATGGAAAAAAACTTAATTAAAGTTGTTTCACCAATGGATGATACTCCCGCTTCAAAAGCAGGTATTCTAGCAGGAGACCTTATTTCAAAAATTGATGATGTACAAACGAATGGTCAAACATTGAATGAAGCTGTTAATAAGATGCGAGGTGCTCCTGGAACACCAATTACCTTAACAATTATTCGTTCTGGTGTTGATAAGCCATTTGAAGTGAAGATTGTTCGTGATATTATCAAAGTAAAAGCGGTGAAATATCGGGTTGAGGGTGATATTGGATATTTAAGAGTTATCCAGTTTTCTGAGCAGACATTGAATAATCTTCTGGCGGCAATTAAAGATATCCAATCTAAAATTCCTGAAGATAAGCTAAAAGGTTACGTCCTTGATTTGCGGCTTAATCCGGGTGGGCTTTTAGATCAAGCTGTTAATGTTTCGAGTGCTTTTCTCAATAAAGGTGAAATTGTGTCGACTCGTGGGCGCAAAAAGAGTGATGTGACAAGATTTGATGCGAAGCCAGGTGATGTCATCAATGGAAAACCGCTCATTGTCCTTATTAATGGTGGTTCGGCAAGTGCTTCTGAAATTGTTGCGGGTGCATTACAAGATCATCGTCGTGCAACAATTTTAGGGACGCAGTCTTTTGGTAAAGGATCTGTTCAAACAATTATTCCTTTGGGTGAAAATGGGGCTTTACGCTTAACAACAGCACTTTATTACACGCCATCTGGCACTTCTATTCAAGGAACAGGGATCACACCTGATATTATTGTAGAGCAACCACTCCCTGAAAAATATAAGGGTTATGATGTAAAAGTTGGTGAGTCTGCATTAAAAGGACATATCAAAGGAAAACGAGAGAGTAATAAAGGATCTGGTTCAGCTGCTTTTGTTCCCAAAGACCCTAAAGATGATATCCAGTTGAATGAGGCTTATAAATTGTTACGAGGTGAAATGGCAAATGCCGCATTTCCACCAGATCCCAATAAGGATGTGTTAAAGTGAGAATTGATATCTATAGCTTGCGATTTTGAGGAATATTAAATGGATGCAGGTATTAATTTGAAGGTTCTTCCATATCGCAAATGTGTTGGGATTGTTATCTTTAATCATGACGGTAAAGTGTGGGTTGGGCGTCGTTTAATGATGCCCATTCATGCAGATATTGAAATATCTCATCGCTGGCAGCTTCCTCAAGGAGGGATTGATGAAGATGAAAAACCATTAGATGCAGCATATCGTGAACTTTATGAAGAAACGGGTATTCGATCTGTGAAGTTGATTAAAGAAGCACAAAATTGGTTCCATTATGATTTTCCACAAGAACTTATTGGGTGCACATTAACAAATAAATATCGTGGGCAAATACAAAAATGGTTTGCTTTCCAGTTTACAGGAAAGCTTTCTGAAATTGCGATTAATCCGCCACCAGATGGCAATAAAGCGGAATTCGATCAATGGAAATGGATTGATCTAGAAACCCTTCCGTTGATTGCTGTTTCTTTTAAAAAGCACGTTTATACGAAAGTTGTCAGCGAATTTCGAGGTAGCCTTAGACCATTATAAAAGCTATATGATTACGAGAAAGCTTTTTTTATTAAGATGCTTTATATTATAATAAATAATAAACATGTTTCTCTTTTATGTAAAGAACAGGAATATAAAATGAAAAAGTTATTTAATTTACTTATAGTTTTTACTCTCTTGAGTATTTCATCTGTTGCATTTGCAACAAGTTCAAAACCTCCTGCATCAAAAGATGCGGCAGCGACATTGCCAAATGGAGCTTCTTCTTTGACTGAAACCTACGGTTTGTGGACTATTAACTGTGGTATACAAGAAGGGAAAAGAATTTGTTTTATGCACCGTCAAGAAGTGAATGAGCAGGGGCGTGTTGTTGTGGCTATGGGCCTTACTCTCGATGCTGAGGGTGTTGTATCTGGTAATTTAACAGTTCCTTTTGGCATTTTGGTTTCTAAGCCTGTTCGTTTACAAGTTGATGAGGGAAAAGCTGTTATCGAAACCGGTATCCGGACTTGTGTACCAGCAGGTTGTGTGGTTCCTGTCGTTTTTGACAAAAATCACGTAGCAGCTTTACGTTCTGGAAAACAGTTAAAGTTGGCGATGACAATTGCTGCTGCAGGTGAACCAGCTTTGAATGATTTATTTGTTCAGCTAGATGGTTTTAGCAGTGCTCTTAATCGTTTGACTGCTTTGCAGAAATAATTTTAAAACTAAAAGCGGCCTTTAAAAGGCCGTTTTTAGTTTGTTTGTTTTTTATATATTAATAATTAAGACGATGAGATTTAAGATTAATCCTATAAGGGATATTCAGATTTTTTGCCGTTTCTTCTATTGTATGTGCTATTTTTAATTTTGATATTTGTTTTCTAACTGCATCGTCATTAAATAGAGAGATGAAGAATTTAGATGTCTGGTTTTTATTCAAGAAAAAAGAGTATTGAAATATAAAACCATTTTTTGATACACAGACCTGCTTTAATGAAGGTTTTCTATACGCTCTTCTGTTTCCTTGATTGAAAGGGATGACGCATGATTTATGCATTGCTTCGAACGATTGATTTGATTTTTGAGATTTATATTGATATTTTGATCGCTAGTGTCATTTTTTCTTGGCTTTATGTCTTTAATATCATAAATTCACGCAATCGCTTTGTTGTTTTGATAGGAAGCTTTCTAGATCGTCTTACAAATCCCGTTCTAAGCCGTATCCGGAAAATTTTACCAAATTTGGGAACGATTGATATTTCACCTATTGTAGTGTTCATTATTATATATTTTATTCGTACTTTTATGTGGCGCGTTTACGCAAACATGTATGTATAGAAATATTACTTGAGGCGAATACATGTTTTATCAAGTTGATAAAAATAACTTGATTTTGTTTGTATATCTCATTCCCAAATCGTCCGTTGACAAAATAATAGGGATTGAATGTAGGGATGGTGAGAAACAATATCTGGTTATACGCCTTCGTGCTGTTCCTGAAGATGGAAAAGCGAATAAAGCTCTCATTAAATTTCTTGCCAAGCAATGGAGAATACCATCTTCTTCTATTTCTCTGAAAAACGGTGCAATATCTCGCTACAAACAACTTTACTTTTCAACACATTTAGAAGAGCTAAAGCAGATATGGCAATCCTTTAGAGATTGCATCTCGTAGAAAAAATAAAGAATAAAGCCTATTTTTAAATAGGCTTTATTTTATTAAAATCGTTATATTTTTTTATTGCGCTCAACAGCTTGCTTAATTAATTCATGCGCAAAGTTTTTATCACGCCATCCTTCAATTTTAGCCCATTTTCCAGGTTCCAGATCTTTGTAATGCTTGAAGAAATGTTCAATTTGTTTGAGTGTAATCTCGGGTAGATCTGTATAGTCATGAATATTGATATAGCGTTTTGTTAATTTTGTAGTGGGAATGGCAATAATTTTTTCATCTTTACCACCATCATCTTCCATCATTAGAGCTCCGATGGGGCGAACATTGATAACACAACCAGGCATAAGTGGACGGGTATTACAGATAAGGACATCAATAGGATCACCATCATCTGAAAGCGTATGAGGGACAAAACCGTAATTTCCAGGATAAACCATTGATGTATGAAGAAAACGGTCAACAAATAATGCACCAGACTTTTTATCCATCTCATATTTTATTGGTTGCCCACCAAGGGAGACTTCCACAATAACGTTAATATCTTCTGGTGGATTTTTGCCTACGGGTATTTCCTTAATATTCATAGAGACATCCTTTCTGGAATATAGTGAGGCTCAATACAATTAAATATTTTACCAAAGAGATTATGAAATTAACTTGAAATTGATGCACGTGTTTTTTCAAAACGTTTACGTTCATTAGGATCAAGATAGAGTTTGCGGAGACGAATATTTTTAGGGGTTACCTCCACAAGTTCATCATCTTGTATCCACGATAAGGCACGTTCTAATGTCATTTTAATGGGAGGCGTTAACTTTACGGCCTCATCTTTTCCAGAAGCGCGCATATTGGTGAGTTTTTTCCCTTTTAAGACATTGACTTCTAAGTCATTATCTCGTGAGTGGATGCCAATAATCATACCTTGATAGACTTTCACACCCGCATCGATGATCATAGGACCACGATCTTCAAGATTAAAAAGAGCATAAGCGACAGATTCACCGTTGTCATTTGAAATCATAACACCATTAACACGACCAGCAATGTCTCCTTTATAAGGTTCATAAGCATGGAAAAGGCGATTCATAATTGCTGTACCACGTGTGTCCGTTAAAAGTTCAGATTGATAACCAATGAGTCCTCGGGTTGGTGCATAAAAGACAAGGCGGACACGATTACCTCCAGAAGGACGTAATTCCACCATTTCGCCTTTACGTTCAGACATTTTTTGTACAACAGTACCGGAATATTCTTCATCAACATCGATAACAACTTCTTCGATTGGCTCAAGAGTTATTCCATTTTCATCTTTTTGCATAACAACACGTGGGCGTGAAACACTAAGTTCAAATCCTTCACGGCGCATATTTTCAATGAGAACTGCAAGCTGTAATTCTCCTCGTCCTGAAACGTAGAAAGAATCTTTATCGGCTGATTCTTCAATTTTAAGAGCGACATTGCCTTCTGCTTCTTTTAACAATCGGTCACGAATGACACGGCTTGTTACTTTATCGCCTTCAGTTCCAGCAAGGGGACTATCGTTGACGAGAAAACTCATAGTAACAGTAGGAGGATCAATTGGTTGGGCAGTAAGGGGTTCATTGACAGTAGGATCACAGAAAGTATCAGCTACGGTACCTTTTTGCAGACCTGCAATCGCAACAATATCACCAGCACTTCCTTCTTCAATAGGTTGCCGTTCTAAGCCACGAAACGCTAAAATTTTTGAAATACGCCCAGTTTCTAAAAGTTTTCCATCTTGTCCAAGAACTTTGACATTTTGATTGGGTTTTAGACAGCCAGAATGAATCCGCCCTGTAATAATTCGTCCCAAAAACGGATCCGCTTCAAGAATAGTTCCAATCATGCGAAACGGTCCTTCTGCTACACTAGGAGAAGGGACATGCTGCGTCACAAGATCAAATAAAGGACCTAATCCATGATCTTTTGGTCCTTCAGGGGCTTCAGCCATCCATCCATCGCGTCCAGATCCATAAAGAATAGGAAAATCAAGCTGTTCATCGGTTGCATCAAGAGCAGCGAAAAGGTCAAAAACCTCATTAATGACTTCATCAACGCGTGCATCCGGTCGGTCAATTTTATTAATAGCAACAATAGGGCGCAATCCTACTTTCAATGCTTTGCCAACAACAAATTTTGTTTGTGGCATTGGTCCTTCAGCAGCATCAACAAGTACAATGGCTCCATCAACCATATTTAGAATGCGTTCAACTTCTCCACCAAAGTCGGCGTGTCCTGGTGTATCAACAATATTAATTCGAGTATCTTTCCAAACAACAGATGTCACTTTCGCTAGGATTGTAATTCCGCGTTCTTTCTCAATATCGTTTGAATCCATCATACGTTCGCTTGTACGCTGATTATCACGGAAGTTTCCTGATTGCTTGAGAAGTCCGTCTACAAGCGTTGTTTTCCCATGGTCAACGTGGGCAATGATGGCAATGTTACGCAATTGCATAAATTTTCTTCTTTTCGTTTAATGAAATTTCATTTGAGGCAAAGTCTTTACATTCTTTGCCTGACTATTAAAAAACCTTTTACATGTTTTTTTATAGTTTTGGAAGATGGAGGCAATATTTTTATGACAAAACTATTTATCCAAGTCTTTAGGGTTCTATTAAGCTTCAATTGCTGGAGCTTCGTAAAAGGATTTTTATAGTGCGTATGTTCTATTCTCGAGCTAAGAATTATCCAAAAAATCACCGTCAACTTGATTTCTATCAATATGACACAAGGAGTTTATATAAGCTCTTGTAAGAGTAAGTAAGTATAAAGCTAGCCATATTATTGTTGTTGTTTTGCAAAGAGATTAATAAAAATCCGGAAGATCTCTCAATCCATAGCCAATTTATTGACAATTGTACAACATTCTTATTCTAAATAAAGCTTTTTCTTATTCTATAACTTGTCAATCAAAATCCAGATCTAATGCAACCGTGTATTTGAGGTAAATATTGAGATGATTAAGAATTTTATAAGAAGTTCTAGCTTTTGTATGCCAGATTGGGGCAAGAGTTATATCTATTTTATTTATTTATGAACCCGGAATAGAGTCTTATTTAGAAAGAATATGAAGGCATCCAAAGAAAATTTCCATCTTTGCCGTTAATCCAATTTATGCTTTCAAAGGCATCTAAAGTAATATCTTTTAAACCATGGAGATAGTGCTTTGCCCCCTCACACTTTTGTTAATCGTATTCTCTAATAGGAGCATGCTTTTCATGCCAAACAGAACACTTTAAACAGAATATACTTGTTGTTACATATTCATGTACTTAAGAGAGATTGCTTAACGTACACTACATCCATTCCATGATAGGGCTCATAAATGATATAATATACGCGAATAGTATACTATTAACGCCTTTGTGAAAAAATATAAAGCTGTTGAGCATTATCATTCTTTCTCAGCTGTCAATATTGCGCCAGTTTTTGATACGAGAAAGAAGATATAAGAAGTATTTTATTTTTTCTTGAATAGTTTTTAGCCATACACCGATCTCGTTTGTGACTGGCAAGAAGATGACTTTAATCGATTTAATATGAGAAGCTTTATGATGAGGTAAATTTACGTTATTCGGAGCTGTTATTCAAAAAAAATAATAAATTATCTATGGAGCGGTGCGCTAGAAAATAAATAATAAAGCTTATTTTCTTATGGAAAGAATCTTAGGTTACATGACAAGATCTTTCCATAAGTAAGAGTTTTTACTTTACATGTTTAAAGAAGAGTTCCTGACAAAATGAGGGAAGCTACAGAAAAATAGATTATAATGCCCATGACATCTACTAAAGTTGCCACAAAAGGAGCAGAAGCACTTGCTGGATCAAATTTTAAACCTTTAAGAATAAAAGGCAACATAGATCCAGAAAGAGAACCAAAGGTAACGATTCCAACTAAAGCTGTACCCACTGTTGTCGAAATAGCAATCCAATGTTGTCCATAGTCGTAGATACCCAGTTTTTGCCAAAGAGCAATGCGCGTAACACCAATAATTCCTAGTAAGAGACCAAGGGATAGTCCTGTTGGAATTTCACGAATGATCACTTTCCACCAGTCTTTCAACGTGAGTTCACGTAAAGCCAATGCACGGATAATAAGGGATGTAGCTTGTGAGCCGGAATTTCCTCCTGAGCTCATAATGAGAGGTATGAACAGTGTAAGAATAATCGCTTTTTCGAGTTCTGTTTCGAAATGTTGCATAGCGCTTGCTGTCAGCATTTCACCGATAAAGAGTAAAGCGAGCCATCCGCCACGTTTTTTCATCATTTCAGGAAACTTAATTTGCATATAGGGCTTATTAAGCGCTTCCATACCCCCAAATTTATAGGCATCTTCATTCATCTCATCGACCATAGTATCAAGCACGTCATCAACGGTTACAATGCCAATGACATGGTTACTTTCATCAACTACAGGCACAGAGAGAAGATCATGGCGCTGGAAAAGGCGTGCGATATCTTCATGATGTGTGAAGGGCGATATTGTAATGGGCGAGTCATGGGTAGGGACATTAAGAATTAGTTCATCAGGTGAGGCAAGAATAAGGTTACGCAGGGAGACAGCTTTTAGAAGAGTACCTGTTTTAGGGTCAATTACATAGCTGGTATAAACTGTTTCACGTGTTCGCTCGACCTCACGGATGTGATCCAAAGTTTTTTGTATGGTCCAGTTTGAAGGAACGGCTATAAATTCTGTTGTCATCAGTGCCCCTGCTGTATGGTCAGGATAACTGGTGAGTTTTTTAAGTTCAGCGCGCGTTAAGGGGTTAAGCAAGGCATAAAGTCGTGTGCGGGTTTCTTTATCCATTTCTTGAAAGACGTCTGCAGCAGCATCGGCAGACATGCCATCAAGAATTTCAACAGCACGATTTATAGGGAGAAGTTCTAGGATGGCAGCAGGTTGCTCAAGCTCTGGTTTATCAAAAAGTTCGATAACATAATCAAGAGGCAGAAGACTAAGAATAGTTACACGTTCCATGCTATCGAGGTCATTTATGATATCAATAGAGTCTGCAAAATGCTGGTTCTTTAACTTTTCAGCAAGAGCTTCAGGAGAAAAATTTTTGAAGTCGAAGGCCGTTTTGATTTCAGTCATGATAAAGTACCTCCTGAAGAGTTGGAGAGTTATAAATCTAGATAATAGATGAGATAAAAACAAAAGTTTATGGAAGATTTAAAAAAAACTCCCCAGCTATATTCCCAATTGTTAATATTTGAAGTAAAGTCAAGGGTGAATTATAAGTTATAAACAAGTTTCTGAATCACTAAAACGAGAATACAGCTTAATTTGAGGATAATATAAAAGCGTAAATGTAAAAATCAGTTCTGATTTTTACCATCATTTCTTTAATGCAGTTTTGTGATTTTCAAAAGAATCTACAGCAATATTTTGTAAAGAGTGGAGATTATGCCTTTCTCCAAGTGTTTTTGTTAATATGCAATTCTATTGTGATGTGTGAGCGAATAATCTTTATTGCTTCAATATAATATGGTTTAAAATGAAAGAACTTTGCGATTTTCAGGTTTTTTATTCAATAGCGTTTTGAAAGGTAGTTTTGAAATTCACGAGATAGTTTTAGTATGTTATCAATTTGTGTCGTAAAGATAATTGTTACAGTTTAAATTTATAATGGAGACATAAAGTATTATGGCAAAAGAAGCAGTGCTGGAGTGGAAGGGATTTTCATGTCTTCCTGATTTTTCTTCTATAAGTGATGAAGATTTTAAACCCGCTTTTGAACAGGCTCTTCAAGAAGCCGAAGAAGAACTAGAGGCGATTGCGATGGTGCAAGAACCACCAACGCTTGAGAATTTTTTACAGCCTTTTGAGCTTTGCGGCAAAGCGCTTGATCGTGTCTGTTCAATATTTTTCTTACGCACCAGTGCTCATACGAATGTATTAATTCAACAGCTAGAGCAAGAGTTCGTTGTAAAACTTTCTCGTTATTCTTCAAAAATGATGATGGATGCGCGGATATTTGCGAAAATAGATATGCTTTATAAACAGTCGCAGCTGGGCACATTTGAGAGTGAAACAACACGTGTTCTTGAATTATGGTGGAAAAAGTTTGTTTGTCATGGGGCAAAACTCGATGAAAAAGCTAAGAAACGGCTTTTGGAAATTAATGAAAGACTTGCTTTTTTAAATGCTACTTTTGGACAAAATGTCTTAAATGATGAAGCTGAATGGATTCTATTTTTAAAACAAACAGACTTATCTGGTTTACCGCAAGATCTCATTGCTTCAATGAAGGAAATTGCGTGTGAAAGAGGCAATGAAGAAGCGTATGCATTAACACTAGCACGTTCGATTGTTGAACCTTTTTTAAAATTCTCTGATCGTCGTGATTTGCGTGAGGTTGCATTCCAAGCTTGGGCTAAACGTGGTGAAAATAATAACAAGAATGATAATAAAACAATTATTGTAGAGATTGTTGCGCTTCGAGATGAGCAGGCTAAATTATTGGGATATAAATCTTTCGCAGATTTGAAGCTCGATAATACTATGGCTAAAAGTGTTGATTCCGTTATGGATTTGCTTATGCCTGTATGGGAGCGCGCAAGAGCGAAAGCTTCTACTGAGCAAATTGACTTACAAAATTTTGCCAACAATCAGGGCTGCAATGAATCTTTAGCTGCTTGGGATTGGCGTTATTATGCTGAAAAACTTCGTACTGAAAAACTTTCTTTCGATAGCGCGGAGATTAAATATTATTTTCAGCTTGATCGTATGATTAAAGCGGCTTTTAGGGTAGCAGAAAAACTCTTTGGCATTACATTTGAAGAAAAAAACGCTGTTACACTTTGGCATCCTGATGCACGTTTGTGGGAAGTAAAAAAGTCTGATGGAAGTCTACTTGGGCATTTTATTGGTGATTATTTTGCGCGTTCTTCAAAACGCTCCGGTGCGTGGATGAGTAGTTTGCAATCACAACATAAATTGGATGGCGGACAAAAGCCTATTATCTACAATGTTTGTAATTTTGCTAAACCGCCCAAAGGAGAAGTTGCTCTTTTATCACTTGATGATGCACGTACGCTTTTCCACGAATTTGGACATGCATTGCATGGTTTGCTTTCTGATGTCACATGGCCATCTGTGTCGGGAACATCTGTTGCACGTGATTTTGTTGAGCTACCTTCTCAACTTTACGAACATTGGTTAACCGTGCCAGAGATATTAAAATCTTATGCTATACATACAAAAACAGGCCATCCTATGCCACAAGAGTTGATAGATAAAGTTTTAGTAGCACAGACATTTAATGCAGGATTTTCTGCCGTTGAATTTATCTCATCAGCTTTAGTGGATATGGCTTTTCATCAAGGCGAAACAGTCACTGATCCAACAGTGTTTGAACGCCAAGAATTAGAAAAGCTGCAAATGCCTGACACAATTATTATGCGTCATCGTCCCCCACATTTTATGCATGTGTTTGCAGGGGATGGTTATGCATCTGGTTACTATTCTTATATGTGGTCGGAAGTTCTTGATGCAGATGCTTTTCAGGCTTTTGAAGAAACGGGAGATGTTTTTAATTCAGAGCTCGCTGATCTTTTAAAGCGTTGGATTTACTCCGCTGGAGGAAGTCGTGATCCAGAGGAGCTTTATAAAGCTTTTCGGGGACGGATGCCTTTACCAGAGGCAATGATTAACAAACGTGGACTATAAGATATAACGGTATGGTTAACACCATGCCGTTTTCATATTATTCGAAAGGTGCAGTTGCGAGTTATGCAAATTTCCTCTTCATTATAGCTCTGTAAACAGAGTTTTTTATCTTATTCGCTTTTTGTTTATAGAGGAAAACAGATTTTGTATTTTAAATAGACATTATGGGAAAGAAAAATCATCAGCTCGATCTTTTTGATGCCCATTTGGTGGAAACCATGATTTTTTTATAAAACTTGACTTTCTTTTGCCTAAAAGGTGAGTGTTTTGTTGTGCCATATCATCGAGGCTCATTGGAAGCTGACGCATAATTTTACTCCGCTCTTGATTCTCTGATTCTTGTATAAGTTTTTGAATAGCTTGATCGGTTGAGTAAGGATTTCCATGAGAAAAGGCATAAAAATTTAAAATATTTTTCAATGGCTTTTCTAAATAAGAGGCAAGTTTTTTCTTTCCTTCAGGGGTGAAATGCATGCCATTATTGGTGCGTAATTTGGTTATTTTCCCATTAATATCATAGCCTGAAAAAGAAAAATTTCCTGTCTCATCACTAAAGCCGCTCCAGATATCGAGAAAATACCCTCCTGCTGTTTCTGTTTCTTGTTGATAGAGCGCATTAAAAATTTTTATTTTTTGTGTCAAAAGATCATTTCCAAAAGAAGGCTGACCTATCCATATCCATGGTTTTCCAGAGGCATGAAGACTTTCAGCAATTTCGATAATTCTTTGTTTGTAGATGCGCATCCATTCTGACTGATCTGTGTTAATCATGTTATGAGAGTCTGTGATGGGTTGATTATCATTTGCACCGATCATCATGATAATAACATCGGGATTATTTTGATCAATGAGTTTAGAAATATTGCCTTGCCAAGAATAATAATCCGTTCGAACTAAGCCGGAAGCTGGTATTGTGTTGTTCATGATAACGATATCGCTATTATTTATAAAAGACTTCTTAAGTGCATCGGCAACAGCAGAAGCTGCAAAATCCCCTATGACAAGAACGCGCTTTGCATTCTCATTTTTTAGCTTTTGTATGTTTTTTTGTGTTACGATCTTTTTTTGCGGCTTGTCTATTTTTTGTTCTATAATTTGCGGTGGCTGCTGTGTCTGTTTGTTTTGTTGTGACAACCATTTGAAGAAGTTCGTTGCTTTACTTGGGGATGGCTGTAAGATCCCCACAATAGAAAGTGAAAACAGCAATAATGTCAAGTATATCAGGCGAAAAGAAGACAAAAATTTAGTCTCCCTTATTGTTTGCGAAGGAGAAAAAGCACTTGAGATGATGGATATCCATTTGCTTTTAGACCGTGACGCAGTTGAAAAGCTTTAATTGCTTTGCGAGAAGCTGTTCCGATTTTTCCATCAACATTCCCTTTATAATAGCCCAGTGCACTTAAGCGAGATTGTAGTTCTTTACATTCCTGGAAAGTAAGAGGTTGAAAAGGTCTTTGCCAATCATTTACCAATCCAGGATGTCCAGCAATGCGATCAGCAAGAAGGCCAACAGCAAACGCATAACGATCTGCATTATTATAATGTTTCAGAACAAAGAAATTTTTTGTGACTAAAAATATAGGTCCTTTTGCTCCATCTGGATATTTTAATATTGCTTGTTCAGTTGATGTAGGAAGAGGGTGCCCATTTGCGTGTTTTACACCTAATTTTTTCCATTGTTCAAAGGAATACCAGCCTTCAGGAAGGTTTTTCCCCTGCGGCACTTTTACCTCTACTCCCCAAATAAGATTAGGTTGCCAGCCATTTTTGTGGAGAAGGTTAGCAGCAGTAGCCAGAGCATCTGGAACAGAGTTCCAGATATCACGCCGTCCATCTTGGTCCATATCAACTGCATAGGCGAGATAACTGCTTGGAATAAATTGTGTATGCCCCAATGCACCGGCCCAAGATCCAGTGAGTTGAGAGCGTTTAATTTCGCCACTTTGTAGAATTTTCATAGCAGCAATCAGCTGTGTATATGCATATTTTGCACGTTTTTTATCAGCATAGGCTAAAGTTGCAAGAGAGCGAATGGTATCACGCATTACACTTTTATTGGCTAAAACCTTCCCATAGTTGCTTTCCATTGACCAAATAGCAAGCAGAATATTGCGATCAACACCAAAACGTTTTTCAATTTGAAGAAGCCATTTGTTCCATTTTTGAGTTTGGCGCCGTCCTTCCTCAATTGCAATATCATGGACACGATTATCGAAATAGTTCCATGAAGGAGCAACAAATTCCGGTTGGTATGCGGCGCTTTTTAGAACTTCTGGATCAATGGCATTAACACCTTTAAACGCCATATGAAACGTAGAAGGGGTAATATTGTGAGCAATAGCTATTTTTTTAAATTCTTTAATCCAGTGTTTAAATCCGCTATCAGCATATGAAAGGGATATAAAAAACATAAAAAAAGCAGAAAAAATAACGGCAGAGACAGTGAAAAGAGTTCTCCAAGTTATTGACTTCTCTAAAAAGAGAGTCTTCAATTCTGTTTTTTGCATTTTGAAATCCCCATTAATATTCAATTCATTAGATGTGCAATAACTTTATTTTGTATTTAGTTTAATCGATAATATGATCAAGAAGAGGAAAAAACTGAATAAATAATACGTTTTAATCCTTTCAATAAATTCTCAGACTCTTTTTACATTTTTATTATCCATTATAATGATAATCAAAACAATAAGATATCTTTTTTACCATTTCGTAAAAACATATGATAAATAAAACAAAAAAGTTATATGAATTCATTGAGGAGGGTGAGTGTGCGTAAAATCCGGAAAGCAGTATTCCCAGTAGCAGGTCTTGGGACGCGTTTCCTTCCTGCGACAAAAACGATTCCTAAAGAAATGCTAACAGTTGTTGATAAACCTGTTATTCAATATGTTGTGGATGAGGCGAGGGAAGCTGGTATTGAGCATTTTATTTTTGTGACTGGACGTAACAAAGCAGTCATTGAGGATTATTTTGATGCGCAAGTTGAATTATACACGACACTTGCTGAATGTGGAAAGAAAGAAGATCTTGCACACTTATACCGTTTACAGCCATTACCAGGGTCAACTTCTTTCACTCGGCAACAGCAACCTTTGGGATTAGGGCATGCTCTTTGGTGTGCGCGTGAATTAGTTGCAGGGGAACCTTTTGCTTTATTATTACCCGATATGTTGATACAGGCGAAAAAGGGCTGTCTTTCTGAAATGATGAGCCTTTATGAAAAGGTGGGTGGGGGAAATATTATAGCAGTTCAGGAATGCGATCCTAGAGAAACACATAAATATGGTATTGTTGGGAAAGGCAAACAGATTGCAAATGGTTTTGAAATCACAAAAATGGTAGAGAAACCAGTACAAGGAACGGCACCATCAAATTTGTACATCAATGGACGTTATATTTTGCAGCCAGAAATTTTTAATATTCTTTCTACTCAAGAACGGGGAACAGGAAATGAAATTCAATTAACAGATGCTATGATACGGCTTTCAAATGAGCAAGATTTTTGGGGTTTGCAAGTAAAAGGGCGCACTTTTGATTGCGGTTCTAAAGCTGGTTTTATTGAAGCCAACGTTGCATTTTCTTTGGCACGCGCTGATATGCACAGCCACGTTTCTGCCTCATTGAAAAATTTACTGGAAACCATTAATGTTGAAAAATAATATAGATCTCTCACTTAATTTTATTGATCGAATTTGATTATGATAATACCGTCTCCTCATATGGCTTTGCAGGGTGCTGTTGTATCAGCGCTTAAAACACTTGCCAGTGAAAAGCAGGGGCTTGAAGCCCTTGAAAAAGCTCTTCTGGAAAGTCTTTCTTCTTCTTTTGAAGCGGCTGTTCAAACTATTAGAAATGCTCGTGGACATGTGGTCATTACTGGTCTTGGAAAAAGTGGTCATATAGGGACAAAAATTGCAGCAACCTTAGCCTCAACTGGAACACCTGCCTTTTTTGTTCACGCTGCAGAAGCCAATCATGGTGATCTTGGTATGATTGGATCTGATGATGTTATTCTTGCTTTATCATGGTCTGGTGAAACTCAAGAGTTAAGTGGTATTATGAGTTATGCGGCGCGTTTTCGTATTCCCCTTATTGCGATGACATCAAGTAAGCACTCTGTGTTAGGACGACAAGCTGATATTGTGCTATTATTACCAAAGATAGAAGAGGCTTGCCCCCATGGTTTAGCCCCTACAACTTCAACAATTATGCAATTGGCAATGGGAGATGCATTAGCGGTTTCTCTTTTAGAAATGCGTGGTTTTACCGCAACGGATTTCAAAATATATCATCCTGGTGGTTCTCTTGGTGCAAGCCTTAAATACGTGTGTGATATTATGCATGAGGGTGATAATATTCCTTTGGTAATGCAGGGAACATCTATGACTGAAGCGATGAATGTTTTGGTGGAAAAACATTTTGGTTGTGTTGGTGTTGTGAATCAAGAAGGTGAACTAATCGGAATTGTAACTGATGGCGACCTTGCACGTAACATTCATTTTAATTTATCAAAATTTAATGTTGACGAGGTGATGACCAAAGCTCCTAAAGTTGTAAAGCCAAATACACTTGTTGGTGCAGCAACAGCTTTTATTAATGATCATCAGATTGGTGCATTTTTCGTGGTTGAAGATAAAAAACCGATAGGAATTGTCCATTTTCATGATCTTTTGCGCATTGGCGCTGCTTAGATTAAGCTTCCTTATCAAATAAAATGTTATTTTAGGTTGAAATAGATTGCAGGATACAAAGTTACAATTTTATTGTAGGTGGCTTTACTGATATTTTGTGGAAGAAAATGATTATTTTACGCATTTCATAATGTTTAGAAAATTCTCAGGGTAAAGATTATACCAGCCTCTTTGCGTATTTTAGAGAGGATTTTCTATCAGGAGGAGAACGGATCGCCTCCTGCTTAATGTGTGTGCTCCCTCTGTTCTTAAGAGAGGTTTCCCTTGTACTTTGTTTAAGATTTCCGCTTAAGGAAAAACTGTGCTCCTGTATGTGAGGTGCAGAGAAGTTGTGTGGCGTCATATGACATTGTACAATTGACTCTAGAAATTGTTCCACGGAGAATAGAGCGTATTTCAATTTCTATATTTTGGGCATTGAGATAATTATATGCCCCTTCTGATAGTTTTTCTTCTGTATCTGCTGCACGCGTTTCAAAAACACCATTGTGGAAAGAAGAAATAATACCATTCTCATCAACCCATTTCCCATCAATTCCAGTTGGCATATTTGAATTATAATATTGCGAAAATTTACAGGCACTTAACAGCAAGGCGGTGATTGTAAGACATAAAATATGAAAGGTATGTTTCATTTATTGCACTCTATTTAGATTATTTTCTCTCGAGTTTCTATAACATTATTAAATTACCCCATGAGTCAATATGAAAAATTTAATGAAAATCAATGAAAAAGCAAAAAAATGGAAAAAAATGCCTTAATGTTGTATTTAATTGATAGCTTGATGAAGTTTGTAAGTGAAACACAAGAGGTGAAATATTTCTTATGGTTTACAACAATTTTGATATTAAGCTGCTGAGTAGTCTCAAAGGAGATTATTGACATTATGGTTGGTCCCATTCTTGTTGCGAGTGAAGATTATGGAAGACGTATAGAACTTTCTGCTATGCTGAGAGGTTTTGGTTATCGTGTCATTGAAGCAGAAAATGGTCTCCGTACGATTGATCTTTTACACAGGCGTAAAAACATTGTGCTTGCACTCCTTGATGTCGTTATGAGTGATTTGAGTGTGAGCGATTTGATTAAAATGATTAGAGTTGCTGGTGTTTCTGTTCCTATTGTCGTTATAGCACAACAAGAGAATCAGCATTTACTCCAGAAAGCTTTAACAGCTGGAGCTATTGATTATTGGATCCATCCAGTAACATTATTACGCGTAAGAGTTACTTTGGATATTCTTGCTCTTATTTCTGCCTTGGAGCATGAGGTTCGAGATATTCGGCGAAAAAAAGAGAATCATTTACGGTTTTCTGATCTTTGCGTAAAAAGTAGAGCTATGCAGATAGTGTTAGAACAATCGAGACAAGCAGCAACTTCTTTACAGAATCTTTTGATAGAGGGGGAAGCTGGAACAGGACGTGAGACATTAGCTCGGATTATTCATCATGAGGGATTATTTTCGGAGGGTGTTTTTGTTCGCTTTCAATGTTCAGCCATCGTTGATCCAGAAGAA
The DNA here is from genome assembly GCF_042195435.1 of Bartonella sp. CL162QHHD. Classification (NCBI taxonomy): domain Bacteria; kingdom Pseudomonadati; phylum Pseudomonadota; class Alphaproteobacteria; order Hyphomicrobiales; family Bartonellaceae; genus Bartonella; species Bartonella sp. CL162QHHD. The sequence goes on along the minus strand of NZ_JBHIOG010000064.1, from coordinate 94,127 downwards.
GAAAATCAGCAGTGGTTTAAAGAATTCCTACCATTGGTTTCTTCTCTTGAAAAAGGGACACTTTGCCTTTGTGATATTGATCGACTTGAGCCCATACAGCAAAAACGGTTTGCTCATTACCTTAAAGAGAGGGAAAGGGATACAAAAGGAGGATTTTTCCCTTTTCGGATCATTGCTATTTCAACATCGCGTTTAAAGGACTTGGTTAATGAGAACTTTTTTTTGCATAGTTTGTTTGAACAATTTTCTCACTTGTCTATTAGCGTCCCTGCTTTACGAGAATTAAGGGATGATTTTCCAGAGATTACACAACGTTTGATTGATCGCATTATCACAGAAACAGGGCGATCACATGTCCATGGTTTAGCAGGCTCTGCTCTTTCCTTGCTTATGCAGTATGATTGGCCTGGCAATAGAAATGAGCTTGAAACCTTTTTATTTCGTGCGATTTTACTCAGTGAAGGACCGTTATTAACTGTTCGAGATTTTCCGCAATTAATGGGAAATTCATTAATGAATGTTCCCAATATCATTGAGGGTAATATACAAGAAGATAATGAACAAGAATCGATAAAATTTTTGAATACTGATGGGCATGTGCGTACTTTTGCAGAGATGGAACATGATATTATAGAGAAAGCGATTAAACATTATAAAGGACATATGAGTGAGATTGCACGCCGCCTTCATATTGGTCGCTCTACACTTTATAGAAAAATGGAAGAATTGAGAGCAATAAGAAATCAAGAACGAAAGTAAAATTCATAACAAATTTCTCTTCATGACAAGCATGAGTTTCAAAAAAATAGAGTGGATTTTGATAAAGTTCGTGGGGGAAGCTTAAGAAAACAATTATTTATTGTAAAATTTATCTATAGAGGATGATTTTGTAGATTTAAATCAAATATAAATTTTATGTGATTATTTTAATCGTTTGTTTCAATTTATACAATTTTAGTTAAGTTTACATTTATTAAAACAGAGAAGCATTTTTAAAAAATTTTAAATACTACCGCTAAAATTTTTGTATCATCAATATTAAATTTATACTCTCTTAAGCAAGAAGTGGCATTTTATCTGCTATACGATTAAGATAAAGTGATTAGTGTTATCGTTTGCATTACTGATGATGTGATAGTTTAAAATAGAAAGTTTATCCTCTTTGACTCTTTTACAGATTGTTATTGGTTTTGTCCTCTTTTTTTTATTGCATCTATGTTGGCAATCTACACCTATGGGCGTTTTGTGAAAAATGCTAGGGGGCAGTGTTCTTATGCGTTACCTATTCAGAAAGATGAAACTAAGCTTGATCGTATCGTCAGTCAATTAGCTGAGGAAGAAAATGGATTGGGGATTGATAAAGATGCCCTTTCCCTCATTATCAGCAATTTGGATGCGTTTTGTGTTCGTGCAATAGGAGCTGCAGAGGCTGGGCGTAGCCTTGATCTGATGTATTATATTTGGGACGATGATTTAACGGGGCGCCTATTATTAAGTGAAATAGTTGAGGCAGCAGATCGGGGTGTTCGGGTACGGCTTCTTTTGGATGATATTAATGCTCAGGCACGTGATCCAGCTTATATTGCGCTAGATAAACATCCTCATATTGAGGTGAGAATGTTTAATCCAGGGCGATCTCGTAAAGGTGGTTTACGCCGTGGTTTAGAAATTATATTACGGGCAATTACCGTAACACGTAGAATGCATAATAAAGCTTTTATTGTTGATGGCAGGGTCGCTTTTGTAGGAGGACGTAATCTTGCAGATTCTTATTTTGATGCTGGTAAAGAATCCCATTTTCGAGATTTAGATTTGATGTTAATCGGTCCCTCTGTTAAAAAGGTAGAAAGTATCTTTGATGATTTTTGGAATAGTGCTGTTGTTTTGCCAATTCATACTTTGGTTGTTCCTAAAAGCGCAAGTGATCTTAGCTATTGGAAAGATAAATTACGAAAGTTTCGTGATTCCAAGGTTGCAAAAGTTTATTTAGATTATGTCAAAGAGCACATTAACTTTAATTGTTTTATCCAAACAGGAAAGCGGTTATTTTTAGCAGACAAAGTTGTTGTTCTTTCTGACCCTCCAGAAAAAGCATTGCGTAAAAAAGCAAGCAATTGGCTTATGAAGGCACTTTCAAAGGTTATTGGAAATGCCCAAAAAACGGTTCAGATTACGTCACCTTATTTTGTTCCTGGTAAGGTTGGCACGCAGAATTTTAGTAATTTGGTTTCAAAGGGTGTTGATGTCAAAATTCTGACAAATTCTTTAGCAGCTACTGATGTAGCATTAGTGCATGGTGGTTATGTACCGTATCGTAAGGCATTGTTGAAAAGTGGTGTTAATCTTTATGAATTAAAAGCGGAAGGCAATACTCATGGGTTACGATTGTTTCGATCGAGTAAGGCAAGTTTACATGCCAAAGCTTTTTTAATTGATCGTAAAACAGCTTTTATTGGATCTTTAAATTTTGATCCAAGATCAGCATCATTAAATACAGAAATGGGCATTCTTTTTGAATGTGCTCCCATTACAGCAAGATTAGATTTGTTGTTTTCTGAAGAAACCACAGGGGAAATGAGCTATCATCTGCGTCTTGGTGATAATAATCGTATTTATTGGGATTTTATTGAAAATGAAAAAAAATATAGCATTGACTATGAGCCAGAAAGCAATTTTTGGCGTCGCGCATTTGCAAAAATAATAAGTTGGTTACCTATTGAATCACAATTGTAAATTTTTATAAACCACACTTAAAAAAATATTTTATTTTTCTTTTCATTTTGTTTGTAGCATGGCATAATTTTTTGCCAATCTACCATGTATGAGAACCGCAGTTGTATTTTAAAGCTCCTTGCGGTGTTTTATTATAAAAGGAATTTTGCTATGGCAAAGATTGTTGAAACGGGGACAGGTGCATTGGCACTGACTTTTGATGATGTACTTTTACAACCCGGTCATTCTCTTGTTATGCCTAGTCAAGTGGATCTCAGTACGCGCATTGCAGCGGATATTAAGCTCAATTTGCCATTGCTTTCTGCGGCAATGGATACGGTAACAGAATCGCGTTTGGCTATTGCGATGGCTCAAGCTGGTGGTCTTGGGGTTATTCATCGTAATATGTCTCCTGCAGAGCAGGCAGAAGAGGTCCGCCAAGTAAAAAAGTTTGAATCTGGTATGGTTGTTAATCCAGTCACCATTGGACCAGATGCAACACTTGAAGAAGCAAAATCTTTGATGCGCTCTCATGGTATTTCCGGTATTCCGGTTGTTGAAAATGGTGCTAAAGGTGAAACTGCTGGACGGCTTGTTGGCATTTTGACAAATAGGGATGTACGTTTTGCATCGGATCCCAAACAAAAAATTTATGAATTAATGACGCATGAAAATTTAATCACAGTGCGTGAAAATGTTCAACTCAATGAAGCAAAGTATCTTTTACACCATCATCGTATTGAAAAATTATTAGTTGTGGATGAACAGAATCGTTGTGTCGGACTGATAACAGTTAAGGATATTGAAAAAGCAAAATTAAATCCAAACGCTGCCAAAGATTCGCAAGGTCGCTTGCGTGTTGCAGCTGCAAGTAGTGTAGGGGACGATGGGTTTGAGCGGGCTGAACGATTAATTGATGCAGGTGTTGATATTCTAGTGATTGATACTGCACATGGACATTCTCAGCGTGTATTAGACACAGTTGAGCGTATTAAAAAAATGACGTTTTCTCCAGCCATTATTGCTGGTAATGTCGCAACTCCGCAAGCAACACAGGCTTTGATTGACAGTGGTGCGGATGCTATAAAAGTTGGTATTGGTCCTGGTTCTATTTGCACAACGCGAATTGTTGCAGGTGTTGGTGTTCCTCAGCTTGCAGCCATTATGAGTGCGGCAGAAATTGCTGATAAGGCCGGTATTCCCGTTATTGCTGATGGGGGGATAAAAGCTTCGGGTGATTTTGCTAAAGCCTTAGCAGGTGGGGCTTGTGCTGCTATGATTGGCTCTCTTTTAGCGGGTACAGAAGAAAGCCCTGGTGAAGTTTATCTATATCAAGGACGATCCTTTAAAGCTTATCGCGGCATGGGATCTGTTGGTGCTATGGCACGAGGATCGGCAGATCGCTATTTTCAAGATGATGTTCGTGATGAACTTAAGTTGGTTCCTGAGGGTGTAGAGGGGCAGGTGGCTTATAAAGGTCCTATAGCATCAGTTCTACATCAGCTTGCTGGTGGACTTCGTGCTTCGATGGGGTATGTTGGAGCAAAAGATCTTGTAGAGTTTCGTGAAAAAGCAACGTTTGTACGTATTACGAATGCGGGACTCCATGAAAGTCATACGCATGATGTTTCTATCACACGAGAGAGTCCAAATTATCGTGGGCCAGTTTAAAGATACAAGATCCTAATGTCATATTGCATAAATATAAAATCTTCCGAGAATAAGAAAGAGAGACTGCGCTTTTTTCTGTTTGTAATTTGGTGTAATAATCCCAAAAAGGAAAGAATTAGAGGTCAAAACTCTAATTCTTTCTGTTAAGACTATATGAAATAAGTTATATAAAATTAGAATTAACTTTTTGTTGTCTTCCGTCCAGTCTTTGACGCACGTTGGCGAGTGTTTGTCTGATCACTTTGGATGGATTTCTTTCCGTTGTTTGAGGGCATTGTATTATGACGGCTTTTAGACGAAGTTGTTTTTCCATTATTATAAGTCATTATTTTCTCCTTTTAAATTGTCTGGCAGTTGCCATTAGAGTAAAAACGGTCATGCCAAATAGTGGTTCCAAGCATTTTCTAAAAAGTTAATTTTTTGTTGAACGTAAGATGAAATTGTTTAATTTTATGAGAAGACTTTTTCTATTTTTTCAGCAGGATAGCCGTACAAAGATGGGAGATATTTGATTTTTTCGTAATGCATGGCGGAAATAAGTTCTTTATGGATGGCTACGTATCTTTTAGCATAAGAGGTAGAAGGATAAAAAGCGAATGGGCAGAAGATGAAAGGAAAAATCTAGATACTCTAAATTGGATTTTATAAAAAAGTATGATCAGATCATTTTAATATTGAATGTAAATTTTTTATGGCTTTGAGAAGGTTCCATTGGCAAGAAGACGATAATATTATTTTTTTAGATGATTTAAAATTTTATTATTTTAATGGGAGAAATGAATGCGATTAGGTGGGCGTTTGCAAGCAGCAATAGATGTTCTCAAAGAGATAGAAATGAAGCATCGCCCAGTAGGAGCAGCTTTAAAGGATTGGGGGCTTTCTCATCGCTTTGCTGGAGCAGGTGATCGCGCAGCTATTGGTACAATCGTTTATGATGTTTTAAGACGACGTTATTCTTTACAATGGCGTATGGAGAGTGATGATATCCGAGATATCGTTTTTGGTGCCTTATTAGATTATGGAAAAATGACGCTGGAGCAAATTGACGGTGAGTTGGCAGAAGATCGGTTTGCACCACAGTTATTAGGGGCTAAGCAGCGTAAATCGTGGCAAGGTCAGCAATTAGTGGATGCTCCAGACTATATTCGTGGTGATATTCCGCAATGGTGTCAAGCGCATCTGCGTCCTTTATTTGGTGATAATTGGATCACTGAAGCGGCTGCGTTAGCAACGCGTCCTTCTTTAGACCTACGGGTAAATAACCTAAAGGCAACACCAGAAAAGGTGCTGAAAGAATTAGCAAAAACCAAACTTAAATCTTTTCCATGGTTTGGGCAAGCTTTAAGAATTGCACCGATTGAAAAGTTTAATCGTCATCCCAATGTTCAAGTGGAACAAGCTTTTCAAAAAGGACACTTTGAAATACAGGATTTAGGATCTCAAATTGTTGCTCACCTTGTGGACGCGCAAGAGAGCATGCAGGTATTAGATTATTGTGCAGGTGCTGGGGGCAAAACATTAGCTTTAGCTTCCGATATGAACAATCGTGGGCAAATTTATGCTTATGATTCCGATAAAGCGCGCTTAGCTCCTATTTTTGATCGTCTTCGACGCGCTGGTGTTCGTAATGTACAAACACGAGCACAAAAAGAAGAATTGAAGCCATTAATAGGCCAGATGGATAGAGTTCTACTAGATGCACCATGTAGTGGGACAGGAATATGGCGTCGTCGTCCAGATGCGAAATGGCGTTTAACATTAGAACAGGTGAAACAACGCCAAACAGAACAGAGGGCTATTTTGAATGAAGCGATAGCTTATCTTAAGCCAAATGGGCGCCTAATCTATATTACCTGTTCTCTTTTTACAGATGAAAATGAGGAACAAATTTCCCATTTCCTTCAACAACATTCTCATTTTTCTCCAATAGATATGCCAGCGCTTTGGCAGAAACATTTTAGTTTTTCTCCTGTGCAACCAGTTTTTTCAAATTATGGACTTACTTTGTCGCCAGCCACAACACAAACAGATGGGTTCTTTTTATCTGTGTTGCAAAAAAAACATTGATCCATATTTTTGCACTTTTTATCATAAACTTTACGAGAATAATCTTTTTCTTAAGAAAACAGGCTTGTGAAAAGAGAAAGATTAAATCATAACTCTCATGAGTTTTCTTTTACAATTGTTGATTGGTTTTCTATGAGCATATCACATCCAGACACTGTTCTTATTATTGACTTTGGTTCACAAGTTACACAACTTATTGCACGACGGGTACGAGCAATGGGGGTATATTGTGAAATTGCTCCTTTTCAATTGGCTTTAGAAGCTGTGCGCCGCATAAATCCTAAAGCTATTATTTTATCAGGGAGTCCTTATTCCGTTATTGATGAGGGCTCTCCGCGTGCTCCAATGGAAATTTTTGAGGCGGGTATTCCGATTCTGGGTATTTGCTATGGTGAACAAGTCATGTGTGTTCAGCTTGGAGGAAAGGTTGAAGTTGGGCATGAGCGTGAATTTGGGCGTGCTTTTTTGGAAGTGCAAGAAGAGAGTGCCCTTTTTGATGGAGTGTGGAAAAAAGGTTCTCGTTATCAAGTATGGATGAGCCATGGTGACCGTGTGGCAGCTTTACCAGAAGGTTTTCGTGTCATAGGAACCTCAAAAGGAGCTCCCTATGCGGCTATTGCGGATGAAAAAAGACATTTTTATGCGGTACAGTTTCATCCTGAAGTTATCCATACACCGAATGGTACAAAACTTTTGCAAAATTTTGTTCATAAGATCTCTGCTATTACAGGCAATTGGTCAATGGCTTCTTATCGTGAGCAGGCAATTGCTACGATACGACAAAAAGTTGGGAAAAGTCGTGTGATTTGTGGTCTTTCAGGGGGAGTGGATTCATCTGTTGTAGCGGTACTCCTTCATGAAGCTATAGGAGATCAACTGACATGTATTTTGGTAGACCATGGGCTGATGCGCAAGAATGAAGCTGAAGAAGTTCTCACGCTCTTTCGTGATCACTATAATATAGAGCTTATTCACGTTAATGCTGCTGATGTGTTTCTTAATGCTTTAAAAGGTGAGACAGATCCAGAAAAAAAACGCAAAACAATTGGTCGCCTTTTTATTGAAGTTTTTGAAGAAGAAACGAAAAAAATAGGAGGTGCAGAGTTTTTAGCACAAGGAACACTTTATCCAGATGTTATTGAGAGTGTGTCTGCTATTGGTGAAACGGTAACCATTAAAAGCCATCATAATGTGGGTGGGCTACCAGAACAGATGAAGATGAAACTTGTAGAACCGTTACGTGAGCTCTTTAAGGATGAGGTTCGCTCGCTAGGACGAGAGTTAGGGCTACCGGAGCAGTTTATTGGTCGCCATCCTTTTCCAGGTCCCGGCCTTGCAATTCGGTGTCCAGGTGCTGTAACACGTGAAAAATTAGAAATTTTACGCGAAGCAGATGCTATTTATCTTGAGGAAATCCGTAAGGCCGGTCTTTATGATGAAATTTGGCAAGCTTTTGCTGTTCTTCTTCCAGTTCAAACTGTTGGTGTTATGGGGGATGATCGCACTTATGAATTTGTTTGTGCTCTTCGCGCTGTCACATCTGTAGATGGAATGACCGCTGATTTTTATCCCTATGATATGGCATTTTTAAGTAAGACAGCAGCACGTATTATTAACGAAGTTAGAGGGATTAATCGTGTTGTATATGATGTAACCTCAAAGCCTCCTGGTACTATTGAATGGGAATAATTGAAATGAAGAATAAGCTTTTATCTGACAATCTGTACGTCAATATCGTTTAAAATTGAGAAGTGTGGGATTTTGCATGTCTGAGAAAAAAATTGTTGCACACCGTGGAGGAGCTCATCTTTATCCTGAAAATACCCTTTCAGCATTTAATAATGCTATAGCGTTAGGTGTTGATGAAGTTGAATGCGACGTTCATTTGCTGAAAAGCGGTGAAGTGGTTGTCTTTCACGACTTCCGTTTAGACCAATTGGTTGGGAAAAAGGGGTATATTCACGACATTGATAATGAAACACGCAAACAACTCTGCGTGAAAGGAAGCCAAGAAGCACCTCCCTTATTAGAAGAAGTGCTTGATCTTTTAGCACCAACGAATGTTGCGTTGCATCTTGAAATCAAAACATGTGGTGAAGTGGAGCGTGAAACAATATTATCCCAAAAAGCGCTTGCACTAATAAAAAGCCGAAATTTATTAGAACGGGTTTCTGCAATTAGTTTTGATCCTTTTATCCTTCGTCCTTTTATTGAAGCAGGAATACCATCTGGTCCATGTGTTGATAATTTTGAAGGTGATATGTACCGTCATTTTTCTGAATGGAAGCAATTAGGTTATTCTGATCTAAGTTTAGATGGCTCTATTGTTTCACAGGACTTTATTGAATCAGCTCTTGAGGCTGGTTTTACTGTAGGGGTATGGACAATTAATGGAAAAGTTCGGTTATCATATTGGCTTGATATGCCTGTACATTATATTACGACAGATCAACCTGATCTCGCATTGCAATTGTGTGCACAAAGGTAAAAAATACATCAACACAAAAGGAACTATATATCCTCGTAAAGCTAGCGTAATGGAAGAAGAAAAATTATCTAATATATAACAATAATACATTGATTTATAATGATAATTAATAGTTTATTCATGTGAATAAGAGTCTTTAATACGTGAGTTTCTCTTATTTCAAGTTTTTTTACAATGAATCAATCAAAATCATTCCTTTACACATTACAAGCAGGGTTGGTGTGTGGATAAAAAATGATTGAGAAAAGAATAAAAATATTCATTTAACGTATTTTAAATGCAAGATTTGTTGAAGCATTAGGGTCTCACATGATGATGTCGTTTTGCACTTTTATGAAGTGTAAAAGTGATGGTATACAAAAAGTCTTATATACTTTAGTGGAGAGGCTTTATGGCTTATATTATAGGAGCTATCACGAAATGTAGATGTATTGAAAGATTTTTTAACAGCATGGAAATTGGTCATACATTGTCATTTTGTTTTGCGTGAGGGGCGTGATCTTGTTACAGGGAAAGAGACTATTAAGCGCTCAAAATGATTTTTAATTTTAAGAAAAGTTTTATTTGTCTCTTCGTTAATACATAAGAATGCTTATAAAAGAAAATGAATAAATTTAAACAAATTCATTTGACCTTTTGGTGGTTCCTGTTTAAATGAGAGAATATGTTTCTGAAATAAAACTGTCATAGCATGTTCATGTGTAATACTATAAATTTAGGGGTAGTTTGTATTCCATCACTTCAGAAAGGGTGAACCATGAGTCGTTTTTATCTTTCCATAGCGGCCACGGTTGCTATCATAATGTCCACAGCGGGAATAACAGCAAGTTTTGCGCAGACAAAAATCAGCTTTTGGCATTCTATGAGTGGTGAATTAGGAAAGCAAACTGAAAGTCTCATTAACGATTTTAATGCAAGTCAATCTGAGTATAAAGTTGTTTCTTCATATCGCGGTGAATATGAAGAGGGGTTGATTTCACTTATTGCAGCATTTCGTGGAAAGAAACAGCCAGTACTTGCCCAAATTTATGACGTTGGTACTGGAACTATGATGGCTGCAAAAGGCGCAATCTACCCATTTTATCAACTTATGGCTGATACAAAACAAGAATTTGATCCTACAGATTATTTCCCTGCTATTAGTGGTTATTACTCCGATGAACAGGGGCGTATGGTTTCTATGCCATTCAATATTTCAACACCCATCCTTTATTATAACAAAGATATCTTTAAAAAAGCAGGGCTTGATCCAGAACAGCCTCCTAAAACGTGGCAAGATATAGAAAACTTTTCCAAAAAAATTCTTGAGACTAAAGCAGCAACTTGTGGTTTTACAATGGCTTATGCCGCTCAATGGATTGGTATAGAAAATTTTTCAGCGTTGCATAATGTTCCGTTTGGAACAAAGGAAAATGGCTTTAAAGGACTTGATTCAGAACTTACATTTAATGGACCTTTACAAGTGCGTATGTGGACTGACCTGAAAAAGTGGTCTGATCAAGGTATTTTCCGCTATGGTGGTCCAGCAGGTGCATTAGATTCAACACCAATGTTTATGGCACAAAATTGTGCAATTTTTATGCAATCTTCAGGATCACATGCTGGAATTGTTTCTGAAGCTCAGTTTAATGTGGGGGTTGGTATGCTACCGTACTATAAGGATACAGAAGGAGCACCACAAAATTCAGTTATTGGGGGAGCTTCTATTTGGGCGTTTAAGGGCCATACCCCAAAGGAATATGCAGGGGCAGCCGCTTTTCTTAAATTTCTTTCGAAAACAGAAAATCAAGCAAAATGGCATCAGGAGACAGGTTATCTTCCAACCACAAAAGCAACTTATGAATTGAGTAAAAAACAACATTTCTATGAAAAAACGCCAGGTGCGGATATAGCTATCAAACAGATTAATCTTAATCCACCAACAGTTAACTCAAAAGGGATAAGATTTGGTAATTTACCACAAATCCGTGCCATTCTTGATCAAGAGTTGGAAGCTGTTCTTAGTGGTTCAAAAACGCCGAAAGATGGTTTAGATGAGACCGTTGAACGTGGAAATAAACTCTTGCGTGAATTTGAAAGATCTAATCATTAATTTCGTTTTATTGTTAAACATTAAAGACTCAACAAAAACAGTTGAGTCCTTTTTGTTTACCTTTTTAAAGTCTCTACATTTAAAGAGCCCTACGAATGCAAGAAAAACATGCATATTTTAAAAATAATCTACTTTCTTATGGACTGCTTTTTCCTCAGCTTTTTGTGACTTTTTTGTTTTTCTTTTGGCCTGCTGCTCAAGCAATAAAATCATCTTTTGAGCGTGAAGACCCTTTTGGCTTTACAACAACCTTTATTGGTTTTGAGAATTATCTAACCGTTCTTTCTGATCCTACTTATCGGCAATCGCTTCTTACAACCGCAGTATTTTCCATCTCAGTTACTGTCGCTTCAATGACAATATCACTTCTCTTAGCTGTCTGTGTTGATCGTGTCATCCGTGCAAAAAAGGCTTATACAATGCTTTTGCTTTGGCCCTATGCTGTTGCTCCAGTATTGGCAGGTATATTATGGCTGTTTATCTTTCATCCCACCATCGGAATTATGCCTTTTCTTCTCGAGAAAATAGGAGTGCTATGGAATTATCGTATTAATGGCACTCAAGCAATGATTCTTATTGTCATTGCGGCTAGTTGGAAACAAATTTCTTACAATTTTCTCTTTTTTCTTACAGGTCTTCAGTCTGTTCCGCGTTCTCAAATAGAAGCAGCCGCCATTGATGGTGCTGGTCCCTTTAAACGATTTTGGACAGTGGTCTTCCCGCAAATTTCACCAACGACGTTTTTCCTTCTTATTGTCAATGTCAATTATGTTATGTTTGATACTTTTGGTATTATTGATAATACAACTTCTGGAGGTCCTGCGCGTGCAACGAGCATACTCGTCTATAAAGTATATGACGATGGCTTTAGAAATCAAATAATCGGTGCATCAGCAGCACAATCAACAATATTGATGTTGATGGTTATTGTCTTAACGTTTATCCAGTTTCGCTGGATTGAGCGCCGTGTACAATATTAGGAAACAAATTATGGTTGAAAATCGCCCTGTTTTGAAATTTCTAACCCATATTACTCTCATTGTTGGTATTATCATTATTTGCTTTCCAGTTTATGTTGCTATCATTGCATCAACTCATAGTTCAGCAGCATTTAACTCAGGAACACTTCCTCTTTTGCCTGGGAAATACGCTCTGGAAAATTATAAAACAATCTTTGGTGATGGCCTTGCACGGCTAGGTTTGCCCAACCTCTGGCCACTCTTAATGAATTCATTCATTATGGCTCTTGGGATTAGTATTGGAAAAATTATTATTTCACTTTTGTCTGCTTATGCAATTATTTACATGCGCTTTCCCTTCCGAAAAACTGCTTTTGTTCTTATTTTTGTTACATTGATGCTCCCTGTCGAAGTTCGTATTCTTCCAACCTATGAGATTGTTGCAAAATTGGGGATGGTTAACACCTATAGTGGAATGATTATTCCACTTATTGCATCTGCAACCGCTACATTTTTATTTCGCCAGTTTTTTTTGACTGTTCCAGATGAACTCTTAGAGGCGGCACGTGTTGATGGTGCAGGTCCAGTTAAATTTTTTAAGGATATCCTTCTTCCTCTTAGTAAAAGCAATATCGCTGCTTTATTTATCATTATGTTCATTTATGGATGGATACAATATCTCTGGCCTCTTATCATCACAACGGATCAAAATCATCAAACGATCCTTATTATTTTAAAACAGCTTATTGTCGAATCACTTCAACATGATCCTCAATGGAATATACTCATGGCAGTATCGGTTGTTGCCATGGTTCCCCCTGTTCTTGTTGTTATCTTCATGCAGCGGCTTTTTATCAAAGGCCTTATTGAAACGGAGAAGTAATTGTGGCCATAATCCAGTTATCAAATATAAAAAAACAGTATGACAACGGCATTCTGGTCATTGATGATTTAAACTTAACTGTTGCCGATAAAGAACTTCTTGTTCTTGTCGGTCCTTCAGGGTGCGGAAAATCGACCTTATTACGTATTATAGCAGGACTTGAACAAGTTACCTCAGGTGAATTATGCATTGATAACGAATGTATCAATGATCGTGAACCAGCTGATCGTGATATCGCTATGGTTTTTCAAAATTATGCCCTTTATCCCCATATGACAGTTCGTGGAAATTTAGAATATGGTCTTAAAAATCGTAAAACCCCTAAAGAAGAAATTAAAAAACGTATCGCACATGCTGCAAAGCTTTTGGAGATAGAACCATTTCTTGATCGTAAACCACGACAATTATCAGGAGGACAACGTCAGCGTGTTGCAATGGGGCGTGTGATTGTACGTCAACCCCGTGTTTTTCTCTTTGATGAACCTCTTTCAAATCTTGATGCAAAATTACGGGCGCAAATGTGTATTGAAATAAAAACACTACAGCGTTCATTAGGAACAACGAGCCTCTATGTTACCCATGATCAACTAGAAGCTATGACATTAGCTGATAGAATAGTCGTTTTGAATAAAGGAGCTATCGAGCAAATTGGAACACCAATGGAAATTTACGATACTCCAGCAACAACATTTGTTGCTGATTTTATTGGTTCTCCTCCTATGAATTTTCTTGATCGCCATGTCTTAGAACAACATTTAGGGCATTCATTTACTTATGGCGAAGAAACTGATCTTTTAGCATTCAGACCTGAAATAATCTTATTGGGCGAACATCCAGATAAAGGACCAGTCTTTCACACAAAAATTGAGCTTATCAAGCCTATTGGAACGGGTTGCCATGTTTTAACGCGTTGGAATGATATCATCTTTACGATTGAAATAAAAGAACGCTTGACATACGAATATGGTCAAAAACTAAGTTTCACAGTTGCTCATCAGAATTTTCATACTTTTAATAAAAACACAGGAAAGCGCACAAATAATAAGTAAGCATTAATTGATGTGACACGACTCTCTTTTATGCTGCGTCATGATAATGTTGCTTTTTGACTTTCTCGATTACATTTACAAAATCAGGTTGTAACCGGCGGGATTAAAAACAAAATTTTAATAGTTTTGGTAATGATCCATTGTCCCATGGCGCTGAGAATGTCAAAACATTTATATGAAAAAATTTTGCGGTTTCACGGTCTGTAAGAAGAATATTATTTTCAAACATCATTTTCATTATAAAAAACAACATATTATCATATGTTTCTTGATGTAATAATTTATGTATCTTATAAAAAGTAAATGAGAGAAATAGAGAGAAAAAATGCGTCACAGATAAGGGAGGATGCACCCCATATCTTAGCTTTGATCCCTAACATAAGAAGTCTATTTGATCCACAAAATACGACGCTGTTCTAAATAGTCTGTACGAGAATAGGCGCATTCTATTTTACCGCTGACCATATGATCTAAAATGGTTTCAGAGCTCCTATAAGAAGCATTTGTTTTTTCTACCAATCACATAAATTAGAGAGAAACCTATGCGCGCATGCTACAAGTTTATTTTTTCTCATGTAAATCACTATGCAATTCTCAGCGAGGGTATCTGATAAGTTGCAAAAAATCACTGAGATATAGAAGGCGTGCTTGTTTTAGAATTTTCATGACTGTTAACGATAAAAGCAGATGAAACACATCTGTAACATCTCATCGATCTTTCTATAGTCTTGAGTTAAAAATTGCCTATAGATCATCCTAAAACAGATCTTTATGAATATAACATAAGGGATTGGTGCGAACACCTATAAGAATCAGCAGAGACAAAGACAGTTATATTATTGTTTTGCAAAGCATTTTATAAAATCTGGTATATTTTTTCAATATATTGCCAGTCTATTAATGGTTTTATGATATTACTTTCTTATAAAGCGCGTGCTTTTTTGTTGCTTATAAATCAACCTAAACTTTATACAGCAGTATGTTTGAGACAAATATGAAGACGGTTCGGTGCTGTATTCAGTTTTTGTATGTCAGAGTGGAATAAGCTTGTCTTCTTATGTAATTTCTAAAATGAGGAGACAGCTTAATTTAGGGAGAATATGAAAGCATCAAGATAAAAAATAGTTTCTATCCTTAGCCTCATCTTTTAATTTAGTATTGCGATTTTCAAAAAAAAATCTGAGCCAATGTCTCTTACATAATGGAGATTACGCATTGCTGAACACATTTTTTTATTACGTTCTTTGAATAGAATTGCACCTCTCATACAAAACAGAATACCTAAACAGAAGGCTATTGGGTTGCCAATTCACGCACTTGTTTTAAAAAATATCTTGCAAGGTTGTTCCAACTATTTTTTCACGCAGTCTTTTATGAGTGGTATAACATAAAATCCATAGTGTATCGCCATCTTTATGCTTATAAAAGTGCAAGCTGGGGACATCATCATACTCTCTTTCAGTCTCCAACATTGCAACAATTATTGTGTTGAGACTCTTTAGAAGAGGCATTTTTTCTTCAAGTGGTTTTTATTCATACGCTAATCCCATTTGCATGTTATAAATGGAGTTGGATAGATAAAAATATTTTAAGAAAGAGACACCAAATGCTTCTTATGAATCGTTTCAAGTGTCGAGAGTTATTGTAAAAGAATCATTGAAAAGTAGAGTGCTACTGCTGATGGTTTGGGCACCATGAGGTAATAAATCCACTTACTTTATCTATCTTAGAATCTATAGAATATAAATTTCTCTGTAAAAGTCACTTTATTTCATATCAATGTTATCAATTATAGATGTTGGGCATCATTAGTAATAAAATCATAGACTTATGATTTTATGAACTCTTTTTTATCTCTTTTGTAGAAGATCTTAATGTTTTGTGATGGCATCAATGATGGTATTCACATTATGTTCCATCATATCGAGATAAGTTGCTGCTGGACCATTTTTGTTTGACAATGCATCAGAATAAAGTGTTCCACCAATTGTCAAACCTGTTTCTTTTGCAATCTGTTTTATGAGACGGGGATTAGAGATATTTTCAACGAATAGTGCAGCTGCTTTATTCGCTTTAATTTGTTTGATAAGTTTAGCAACATCGGCTGCGGATGCTTCAGCTTCTGTTGAAGCACTTTGAGGGGCAAGGATAGTAAAACCATATTCCTTGGCAAAATAGCCAAAGGCGTCATGAGATGTGATAATGATACGTTTATCTTTAGGAATGGTAGCAATTTTTGTTTTCAGGGTATCTTGTGCTATTTTAAGTTTTTGAATGTAGGTTTCGGCATTTTTTTTGTAGCTGGTGCAGGATTGTGGATCGATTTTACAAAAAGCAGCAGCGATATTCTTCACATAGATTTTGACATTGGGAATGGTTTGCCAAGCGTGTGGATCAATAACGCTGTGGTGGTGATGGGCATTATGTTCTTGATTTTTCATTTTGAGGGAGGGAATGTTAGCGCTAACTTCGACAAGAAGTGCTTTTGTACCACTTGCTGTAATGAGGCGATCAATAAATCCTTCTAAATGAAGCCCGTTGATGAAAATAATTTGAGCATTTCTAAGAGCTTGAGCATCATGGGGGGTAGGTTCATAAGTGTGGGTATTCGCATTGGGACCTACAAAAGTGGTCATAGAGATATGGTTGTCTCCTACATTTTTGACGAGATCTGCGAGAATAGAAAAGCTCGCAACAACTTTGATTTTATTGTGTGCAGAAGCAGAAAATGGAGAAAGGGCAAGCAATAAAGCTCCAAGAAGAGCAAATTTTTGAGCAAACTTAGGCACATTTTTTTCCTTAAAGTGAGGAGGTATAAAAGAGGTGGGGAAACCATGTTACAATAAAGCCACGTGGACTTATCAAACAGGAAACAAGATAAATAAATCCTGCGGCAATGATGATAGCAGGGCCGGAGGGAAGTGAAAGATGAAAAGAAAGCAGAAGACCACATACGCTAGAAATGATTCCAAAAAGAGTGGAAAGTGCGCAAATAGGGCCTAGCCGTGAAAACCAAAAACGGGCTGTAATGGCTGGAATCATCATAATGCCAACGGAGAGTAATGTTCCTAGTGATTGAAAGCCTCCAACCAGATTCAACACCACAAGTCCAAGCAATGAAATATGAATATATTTACTCAATGGAGAGAGTGATTTAAAAAAGAGGGGGTCAAAGCTTTCTAAAACGAGTGCACGCCAAAAAATACAAAGGCTGCATAGTGTAATCAGCATTATAGTAGCGATTAACCAAAGGGCTTGTGCATCAAGTGCAAGAACCGATCCGAATAAGAGATGAAGCAGCTCAATTGTTGAGTCTTTCAGTGAGATAATAATGACACCTGCCGCGAGTGCAATAAGATAAAAGACGGTCATGGATGCATCTTCTTTCTGAAAGCTGTTTCGTGAAATCAAAATGGTTGCTAAAGCAACAATAAGACCAGCGAAGATGCCACCAAGTGTCATAGATATGAGGGAAAAACCACAAATCAGAAAAGCAGTTGCAACACCAGGAAGAATGGCATGAGAGATAGCATCTCCTGTCAAGCTCATTCCACGGAGCATCAAAAACACACCAACAGGACAAGCGCTAATAGACAGGAAAATAGAACCGATAAGGGCGTTTTGCATAAATTGGAAATCAACAAAGGGGGCAAGAAAAAATGCATACACGTCTTATAACCTAAGAAAGAGAGGATCATTGATGGGAAGATTTTGTTTTTGTGCGCTAACAGGGAAAGAATTGGATGAGAGAGGTGGCATAACGTGATGAATGGTGTTGTTTAAAAACTGTGTTGTTTCTCCATAAAAGGCGTTTTGTTGATCAATTTGAATCATTTGGGGGAAAAATTCTTGCACGATGAGAGGGTTATGGAGTGCGGTGAGAATTGTGCGTCCTTGCTGTTGCCAGTATGTGATCAGTGCAAGAAGGTCTTTTTGGGTACTATGATCTACACCATTGAAAGGTTCATCAAGCAAAATAATATTGGCATCTTGCACAATGATACGTGCAAAAAGAGCGCGTTGTAATTGCCCGCCTGATAATGTTTCAAGTGAACGGGGTGCGAGTTCTGTAAGCCCAACCATTTTAAGCGCATTTTGAATCTTAGAATCATAAGGGCGTTGATTTTTCCATAATCCACAAAAAGACCACAGTCCTGTTTTTACAAGCGTTTTCACATCAATTGGAAATGTTTGATCTATATCACATTGCTGAGCAAGATAAGCAATGCGACTTTTTTTTTGTTTTATAATTTTTCCCTTAAGAGGTTTAATCAATCCGGCGATGGCTTTTAGCAGTGTCGATTTTCCAGCGCCATTATCACCTGTTATTGCGACCAATGAACCAGCTTTTAACTTTGCTGAAAAGTTCTTTATTGCTATTCTATTCCTATAGCCTAATGTTGTCTTATTGAAGAGCAGATCCATATTTTTTACCATCGTTGCTTATTATTTTGGAAACTATGTAATAATATAACGTTTGTCAACAAAATGTTATATTATTACATAGTTTTGAGTACTGAAAATTTTAGTGGGAAGATCGTGGAAAATTAAAAATAATAATTGAATTCACCTTGACGAAAGAGAGAGAGTATATACTATATATAGTATCAAAATGATTGGTGATTCTAAATAAGCACAAGAGAGGGTGTTAGTGTGTTTCGTTTGGTATCTAAGTTATTTCCATTATTGTAAAGAGTTTATTGACCAAGGGTATAGCAGTATTTTTGCTGAAGGATCTCTTTTGGAAGGATTCCCTTTCATTTTTGTAATTGATTTTTGCCGTAAAAGAGTAAAACAGAGCTCTTGGAAAACGGTAGTTTAGAACGTTAGTTTTTTAGACAGCAGGAGGGAATTGTAATGCAAGCAAAAGATTGTTTTATAACTAGGGGACTTTGCCATTTAAGTTGTAGAATAATCTCTTATTCTCATCATAGTCTTTGAAGTTATTTGATGAGGAATTCTGTTATATTCAGGAAGCTGTGTACTATTTGAAAAATAACCACATGCTTTGCGTACAATTTCTATTTTTTGTTATTCTTGAGTACTTATAAAATTATTAGATTGACCTTTGAGGGTTGATTGTTTGGAATTGTGAAAGTTGAAGAAAATGTCGATCACTATTTATAGTAAACCATCTTGTGTCCAATGTGATGCTACACGCCGCGCTTTTGATGCAAAAGGCATTCATTATCGTGTTGTTGATATTTCCTGTGATGAACAAGCATACAGTTTTGTTCAATCTCTGGGGTATCGTCAGGTTCCTGTCGTTGTTTGTGGTGAAAATCATTGGTCTGGTTTTAGACCAGATATGATTAGTGGTCTTTGTGCTTAATGGGGCTTATTGTTTATTATTCGAGTGCAACGGGTAATACACAGCATTTTGTCTCGCAGCTTGGTCAACGACTCTTCAAAATTGATAAAAGAAAGCCTTCTGCATTGGTTGGTGAACCTTATGTACTGGTTGTTCCTACATATGCAGATGGTGAAGGAAGAGGGGCAGTGCCGAAAGCCGTTGTCCAGTTTCTTAATGAAGCTGAGAACCGAAAATTAATTTGTGGTGTTATTGGCGGTGGGAATCGTAATTTTGGTCGCTATTATAATTTAGCAAGTAAAATTATTGCTGAAAAATGTTGTGTACCTTGCCTTTATCGTTTTGAGCTGCGTGGAACTGATGAAGACGTTATTTATGTAAAAAAGGGATTGGAAATATTTTGGAAACAATTGGTATAGGACAATCGCAGAAATCGGATCAGATTACTGATTATCATGCGCTGAATGCAATGCTTAATCTTTATGATGAAAATGGTCATATTCAATTTGATATGGATCGGCTTGCCGCACGGCAATATTTTCTTCAGCATGTTAATCAAAATACAGTTTTTTTTCATAACCTGAAGGAAAAAATAGATTACTTAATAGAAGAAGGTTATTATGAAAAAGCTTTATTTGAGCTTTATGATTTTTCTTTTATTAAAAAACTTTTTAAACGTGCTTATGCATTTAAGTTTCGTTTTCCTACCTTTTTAGGCGCATTTAAGTATTATACCAGCTATACACTGAAGACTTTTGATGGGAAACGTTATCTTGAACGTTATGAAGATCGCGTCTGTCTTGTAGCTTTATATTTGGCACAAGGGAATAAAGCTCTTGCTGAAAATTTTGTGGATGAAATTATTACAGGACGTTTTCAACCGGCAACACCGACATTTTTAAATGCTGGGAAAAAACAACGAGGTGAATTGGTTTCGTGTTTTTTGCTACGTGTTGAAGATAATATGGAATCGATAGGTCGTGCGGTTAATTCGGCTTTGCAGCTTTCAAAACGTGGTGGAGGTGTGGCGCTTTGTTTAACGAATTTGCGGGAAGCAGGGGCACCAATTAAGCAAATAGAAAATCAGTCCTCAGGTGTTTTACCGGTGATGAAACTCTTGGAAGATTCTTTTTCTTATGCCAATCAGCTTGGGGCACGACAGGGGGCTGGAGCTGTTTATTTGCATGCTCATCATTTAGATATTATGAAATTTTTGGATACAAAGCGTGAAAATGCTGATGAAAAAGTTAGAATTAAAACGCTTTCGCTTGGTGTCGTTATTCCTGATATTACTTTTGAGCTTGCACGGAATAATGAGGATATGTATCTCTTCTCATCGTATGATATCGAGCGTGTGACAGGTAAGCCTTTTAGCGATATTTCTTTAACGGAGCATTATCGTTCTTTTGTTGATAATGCAAAGATTCGTAAAAAGAAAATAAGTGCACGCGTTTTTTTCCAGACATTAGCGGAAATTCAATTTGAGTCCGGTTATCCCTATATTTTATTTGAGGATACTGCTAATCGATCGAATCCGATAGCTGGGCGCATAAGTATGAGCAATTTATGTTCAGAAATTTTGCAGGTGAGTGAGGCGAGTGAACTGGAGACAGATTTAACTTATCGCACGATTGGAAGTGATATATCCTGTAATCTTGGATCCATGAATATTGCCAAAGCAATGGAAAGTCCTGATTTTGGACAGACCGTGGAATCTGCTGTTCGTGCTCTTACTGCTGTTTCGGATATGAGCAATATTGCCTGTGTGCCTTCCATTGCGAAAGGCAATGCTGAAAGTCATGCGATTGGTTTGGGACAAATGAATTTGCATGGGTTTCTAGCGCGTGAGCAGATCTATTATGGGTCTCCAGAAGCGATTGATTTTACCAATATCTATTTTTATATTGTGACATATCATGCCATACGGGCTTCCAATTTAATTGCGCACGAACGTCAAGAAATGTTTGCAGGGTTTGAAAAATCAGCTTATGCAGATGGAAGTTTTTTCGAAAAATATATTGAAAAAGAATGGAAACCGCAATTTGCGCTTGTGCAAGAGCTTTTTGCACGGAATAATATTGTTATCCCAGATCAAAAGGATTGGCAGGAACTCAAAAAATTAGTTATTGAGTATGGGCTTTATAACCGCAATTTGCAGGCAGTTCCACCTACGGGATCTATTTCCTATATTAATCATGCCACTTCTTCTATTCATCCAATTGCTTCAAAAATTGAAATTCGCAAAGAGGGAAAAATTGGGCGCGTTTATTATCCCGCTCCTTATATGGATAATACGAATTTGAATTTTTACCAAGATGCTTATGAGATTGGCCCTGAAAAAATTATAGATACCTATGCTGCTGCAACACAGCATGTTGATCAAGGTCTTTCATTAACATTATTTTTTCCTGATACAGCGACCACACGTGATATTAACCGCGCACAAATTTATGCTTGGAAAAAGGGTATCAAGAGTATTTACTATGTACGGTTACGGCAAGTAGCATTAAGTGGAACGGAAGTTGATGGCTGTGTTTCTTGCAGTTTATAGGAGATCATCATATGACAAAGATTACAACCAAAAATCCTGTTGTGTGCGCTGTTAATTGGAATAGATTACATGATGAGAAGGATCTTGAAGTATGGAATCGCTTAACTGGGAATTTTTGGTTACCTGAGAAGGTTCCACTTTCCAATGACATTCCCTCATGGTCAAGCTTAACGGATGAAGAACGTAAATTGACAATTCGTGTTTTTACAGGACTAACGCTTTTAGATACAATTCAAAACACTGTAGGAGCCATTTCGCTTCTGGCTGATGCGATAACAGAGCATGAGGAGGCAGTTTTGACGAATATTGCCTTCATGGAAGCGGTTCATGCACGTTCTTATTCCTCTATTTTTTCAACCCTTTGTTCGACGGTAGAAGTTGATGACGCGTTTAGATGGTCAGAAGAAAATATTCATTTGCAGAAAAAGGCTAGATTAGTACTTGAGCGTTATGAAGCAAATGATCCACTTAAGAAAAAAATTGCTTCGACTTTGCTGGAAAGCTTTTTATTTTATTCTGGTTTTTATTTGCCCATGTATTGGGCCAGTCGCGCTAAGTTGACCAATACAGCAGACCTCATTCGACTAATCATTCGTGATGAAGCAGTCCATGGTTATTATATAGGTTATAAATTCCAATTGGGCTTTGCAAAGCTTGATGAAGCCAAAAGACAAGAAATTAAAGATTTTGCTTTTAACCTGCTCTTTGATCTTTATAACATTGAGTGCAAATATACTGAAGATCTTTATGATGCGCTTGGATTGACAGAAGATGTTAAAATTTTTCTTCATTATAATGCAAACAAGGCTTTAATGAATTTAGGTTTTGAAGCTCTTTTCCCCCCTGAGGTTTGTCGTGTTAATCCCGCTATTTTGGCAGCTTTATCACCAAACTCTGACGAAAATCACGACTTTTTTTCAGGGGCAGGTTCTTCTTATGTCATCGGCAAGGCGGTTGCTACCACGGATGATGATTGGGAATTTTAATGTTTGCATGCAAATAGAAGTGCGCGGGGTATTCCACTTAGATCTTTGCGCACTTCTAAACATTGAAAACCATTTTTTTCGAACAAATTGCAGACTTCATTTTCTTGAGAGAAACCAATTTCAACAGCGATATAGCCGTTTTCTTTTAAGTAGTTGGCTGCTTCATGGGCGAGTTTTCGATAAAAATCAAGTCCATCTTCTCCTCCTATCAGAGCGCGCAATGGGTCATGTAAGCGCACTTCTTTTGCAAGTTTTTTGATATCTTTTGCGGGAATATAAGGTGGATTGGAAACAATAAAATCAAAGCGATCTGCGACAGAATCAAACCAGTCGCTAAGAAGAGGTGTGAAGCGGTGTGCTACTTCAGCATTTTTTGCATTTTTTTGCTGTTCTAAGGGCATCTTCAGAAATATCGACTGCCACCGCATAGGATTGGGGAATTTGTTTAAGGAGTGCAATAGCAATGGCGCCACTTCCTGTTCCCATATCAAGGAATGTTGTTTTTCTCGAATTTTCGACCTGTTTTTGGAGAAAAGGGAGAACAAGATCTATCAGCGTTTCTGTATCAGGGCGAGGTTCTAACGTCTCTTGAGACAATGTAAAAGATATACCATAAAATTCTCGTGCTCCTATAATACGGTAAACGGGTTCGCCTGCAATACGCCGTTGTAAAGCTTGTTCTATTTGTATAATATGCTCAGAAGATAGATGCATATCTGGTTTAGAAATTCTTTCAGCAGCATTTATTCCTGTTATCCATTCAACGAGTATTTTCGCATCGAGATCGGCTTCAGCAATTCCTTTCGTGCGCAATTTTTCTTGCATTTGTTGGATGACATTCTTGAAAGAATATTTGCTCAATTATTATCCATTTCCATCAGCAGTGTTGTTTGATGATCTGAGATGAGTGCATGAAGAAGCTCATCAAGATCTCCCTCTAGAATGCGATCAAGCTTATACAAGGTTAGATTAATACGGTGATCCGTGACACGTCCTTGTGGAAAATTATAGGTACGAATACGTTCTGAGCGATCACCAGAACCAACTTGGCTTTTACGAGAAGCTGAACGTTCACTTTCCGCTTTTTGTCGTTCGATATCGAATAAGCGTGCCCGTAAAATTTGAAGGGCTCTTGCTCGGTTTTGATGTTGTGATTTTTCTGCTTGTACGACCATAATTCCTGTTGGAATATGCGTGATACGAACAGCTGAATCCGTTGTATTAACATGCTGTCCTCCTGCTCCGGATGCACGCATTGTGTCGATACGAATATCTTCAGGACGAATATCAATATCAATATCTTCAGCTTCTGGAAGCACAGCAACGGTAGCAGCAGATGTATGGATACGTCCACCTGTTTCTGTTTCAGGGATGCGTTGCACACGATGAACCCCTGATTCATATTTCAATTTAGAAAAGACACCTTTTCCTGAAATGGTAGCAATAATCTCTTTATATCCGCCAACTTCCCCCTCACTAAGTGAAATAACTTCTACTTTCCAATGGTGAGCATGGGCATAACGTTCATACATGCGGAAAAGATCACCGGAAAAAAGTGCTGCTTCTGATCCACCCGTTCCTGCACGAATTTCAACAATAGCGTTTTTTTCATCAGCAACATCTTTAGGCAAAAGCAGAATCTGGAGTTCTTTTTCAAATTGCTCTACTTTTTTATATAACGATGGTAGCTCTTCTTGGGCAAGATTACGCATCTCTATATCTGTTTGTTTATCGTTGATAATCGTTTCTAATTCTGTAATCTCTTCGTAAAGAGCATTTAATGCGCGTATAGAGGCAATAACGGGTTGTAGTTCTGCATATTCAGAAGCTAATTTGACATATGTTTCAGCATTTGGATTCGTCGTCATTTGGCTTTCAATTATTTCAAAGCGCTTTTCAAGCTGTCTCATACGATCTTGTGGCAAGGAAACCATGATAATATTGGCCTAATTTTTTATAATACAATTTTTTATAATATTTTGTTGCAATGATTTTTTGTTATAATATTGGCAATGAATTACCGTATAGCATCATACAAAGAGGGGTAATAAAGCAATTCTTTTTTTTTGCCAATGAAAACTATTATATTTTAAAGGTAAATTTTTATAAAATTTGATTTGCCTGAGGTCTTTTATCTAATGATATATGATCACTTTTTTAAGAGTTTTTTTTTCCGTAAAGTTCAAGGCGGTGATGAATAATATCATAGCCAAGAGATTTTGCAATTTCCTCTTGTAGCTTTTCAATAACATCAGAATGAAACTCGATGACTTGTCCTGTTTCTATATCAATGAGATGATCATGATGTTGCCCATCTGCTTGCTCAAAACGAGATGGACCACCACTAAAGCTATGGCGATGAATTGTTCCATTTCCTTCTAATATTTTCATGGTTCGATAAACAGTTGAGAGTGAAATATTCGAATCTATTTTGTTTGCACGCTGAAAAATTTCAAATGCATTGGGATGATCATTTGTATCAGTCAAAATATCAAGAATAACTCGTCGTTGACGTGTTACTCTTAAACCAGCGGTGCGCAATTCTTGCTCATAATTTCGCTTTTTATTCATTTGCATAATTTGCTTTTCAAATAAAGGCTCCATGACAGTGTTTGTATTTTTTCTCTGAACCGCAAGGACAACGCTCATTACGTCCAACTTTTCCCCATGTGGTTATATCGTTAGGGTCACGATCTTGTGGATTAACAAATCTATTTTCTTGTGATCGTGCCGATAAGGTGGGAGCATTTTCTTGACTTTGATCATTAAAGACAGAAGAAGCAGCATCAGTTTGCTCAGGTATGGTCGGTTCTGTGGGGTGTTGAATGATTTCAAAGCGCATAAGCTTAGAAGTGACAATTCGGCGCAAATTTCTCAACATACTTTGAAAGAGTTCAAATGATTCTGTCTTATATTCATTGAGCGGATCCCGCTGCGCATAACCACGAAAACCAACAACAGAACGCAAATGGTCTAAACTCACCAGATGTTCACGCCATAACGTGTCAATAGTTTCGAGCAATACTGCTTTGTGAAAATAAGCCATAACTTCTGGAGAATATCGTTCAGTACGCTCATTTTCAAGTTTTGTAACAGCATCTGATACACGCTCTAGAATTTGCTCCTCGGCAATTCCATCTTCTTTTGCCCATTCTTCCACTGGAAGCTCAAGATTAAAGAGTTGTTGAAGCTCTTCTTCAAGAGTTTTTGCAGCCCATTTTTCAGAATATGTCCCTGATGGAATATAAGCCTCTACGAGATCCTCTACGACTTCATTGCGCATTTCAAGGATCATTTCTGATAAATCATCTGCGTTCATGACCTCCATACGCTGTTCAAAAATAACCTTGCGTTGATCATTCATGACATCATCATATTTTAGCAGATTTTTACGAATTTCAAAGTTTCGTGCTTCGACCTTTTTTTGTGCTTTTTCAAGGGCTTTATTAATCCATGGATGGATAATAGCTTCATTTTCTTTCAATCCAAGTTTTTGCAGCATACCATCCATACGGTTAGAGCCAAAGATACGCATAAGATCATCTTGAAGAGAGAGAAAGAATTTTGAGCGACCAGGATCGCCTTGGCGACCAGAACGTCCACGAAGCTGGTTATCAATACGACGGCTTTCATGACGTTCAGTAGCGATAACGTAAAGCCCTCCAGCCGCTAAAGCTTTTTCTTTAAGCTTCTGAACATCTTTTTTTATTTCTTCAATTTTAGCTGTCCGCTCTGGACCTTCGGGGATATCCTGTAACTCTTGTCGGATGCGCATTTCAACATTACCACCAAGCTGTATATCCGTACCGCGTCCTGCCATGTTGGTTGCAATGGTGAGAGCTCTAGGAACGCCTGCTTGCGCAATGATATATGCTTCTTGTTCGTGATAGCGAGCATTTAAGACTCTAAAATCGGTAATGCCTTCTTTTCGCAAACGCTCTGCCAATTGTTCTGACTTTTCAATAGAGGTTGTTCCAACAAGAATGGGCTGTTCTTTTTCGTGCGCTTGACGGATATCACGCACAATTGCCCGATATTTCTCTTCTGCTGTTCGATAAATCTCATCATCTTCATCAATACGTTGTATTGGCAAATTTGTAGGGATTTCGACAACGTCAAGACCATAAATATTTCTGAATTCTTCGGCTTCTGTTGTTGCAGTTCCAGTCATGCCAGATAATTTCCTATACATACGGAAGTAATTTTGGAAAGTGATGGAAGCAAGTGTCTGGTTTTCTGGTTGAATAGCAACATGCTCTTTAGCTTCTAACGCTTGATGAAGTCCTTCAGAATAACGCCGCCCAGGCATCATTCGCCCTGTAAATTCGTCAATAATAACGATTTCATCATTGCGAACAATGTAATCTTTATCGCGAGCAAACAGTTTATGAGCTTTTAGAGCATTATTGACATGATGAACGATAGCGACATTTTCTATGTCATAAAGACTCTCACCTTTAAGATGCCCAGCTTGTTCGAGCATTTTTTCAATTTTTTCAGTACCAACTTCGGTAAATGTCGTTGTTTTTTGTTTTTCGTCTATTTCATAGTCTTCTGGAGTTAAGGCAGGAATAAATGTATCAATAAGGTTATAGAAGTCAGTACGATCTTCTAGAGGACCAGAAATAATAAGGGGGGTACGGGCTTCATCAATAAGAATCGAATCAACTTCATCGACAATTGCGTAATGATGTCCACGTTGGACCATTTGACTACGATCGAAGGCCATATTATCACGCAAATAATCAAAACCTAGTTCATTATTTGTGGCATAGGTGATGTCGCATGCATAGGCCTCTCGGCGGGCATCACTATCAAGATCATGAAGAATCACGCCTGTTGTAAGCCCTAGAAAACTAAAAATTTTTCCCATTGTTTCAGCATCACGACTGGCGAGATAATCGTTTACTGTCACAACATGAACGCCTTTACCTTCCAATGCATTGAGATAAATTGGTAGAGTTGCCATTAAGGTTTTACCTTCACCAGTACGCATTTCAGCTATGCCGCAGTCGTGAAGGACCATTCCACCAATAAGTTGTACGTCAAAAGGACGCATGTCATAAACACGTTTTGCGGCTTCACGAACAGTCGCGAAAGCTTCTGGTAAGAGCAAATCAACACTTTCACCTTCACTAAGACGTTTACGAAAGGCATCTGTTTTTTGGCAAAGCTGCTCATCACTTAATTTTAGGAATTGTTCTTCCAAAGCATTAATTTGTGCAACTTTTTGGCGGAGTGCTTTGAGATGTCGCTCATGAGCTGAACCAAAAAACTTACGGGCAAAAACACCTAAACTGACCATCTCTGGCCCTTTCTTTTAATTGTTGTCACTCTTGTTGGGAAATTCATATGCTCTCCCCATACTCTACATTTCCTTCAGGTTGTCTGATATCATTGGAGACATCATGAAATGCAGATGGTACCATTATACTTGCTGGTGTGCAATTTTTCACTCTAATTGTAAAGTAGAGATAAGAGGCTAAGCGCTTTATGTCAACTTTAAGTATGCTATTTAACTGATACAATACAAAGTAATTTAAGATACAATATGTCATTTTTCTCTATTATCATGTTTTTCATCTGCATTAGATAGGATTGGAGAAACTGAGATAAAAGGATGATTTTATACTTTTTTAAAATAAAATTACTAATTTATTTCTCTATGTTTAAAGATTAAAGTGTTATGGTAAAGAAAATTGGAATCTTGAACCTGCCTTCATTTTTAAGGAGTATATTTATGAAATTTAACTTTATCACGCTTTTTTTAGCATCAACTTTATTGGCAAGTACAAGTTTAGGGGTGAGTGCTCAAGAAGGTTTGAATTCATCGTCGAGTGATTTAAAGACTTTAGAGAAAGCTTCTGAAAAAGCCGTTTCTCCTTCTCATGTTATGGCGGTTATTGATGGGAAAAATATTACAGCAGGCCAATTGGATGATTTAGCGCTTGAAATAAATCCTAATTTAGCACGTTTTCCTGATGAACAACGCCGTATGATGGTTTTAAAAGCTTATTTAGATATGCAGGCACTCGCAAAAGCAGCAAGAAGCAAGGGTCTTGATAAGACAGAAGCTTACGATAAACGTATGGCAGTCATGCGTGACAATGTTCTTCAACAGCTTTATTTTAAACAGGAGATTGTTGATAAAATATCGGATACTGATTTGGAAGCTCTTTATAAGCAAGAAGTTGCTGCTTTACCTAAAGAGGATGAGGTTAAAGCGCGTCATATTTTGGTCAAAACGAGAAAAGAAGCAGAAGCTATCATTAAGCATTTAAATAAAGGCGAAAATTTTGAAGAGATTGCAAAGAAAAGTTCAACAGATGGTTCTGCTGCCGTTGGGGGTGATCTTGGTTATTTTAGCCATGGTCAAATGGTCAAGCCTTTTGAAGATGCCGCATTTGGTTTGAAAGTTGGCGAATACACAAAACAACCCGTTGAAAGTCCTTTTGGTTGGCATATTATTAAATTAGAAGATCGTCGTGTAAAACAACCGCCTGCATTTGATGATGTTAAAGAGATGTTGCGGACACAGCTAATAAAAAAGCGCTATCAAGAACTGATTGTTGATTTGCGTAGCAAGATAGATGTGAAATACCCTGATCCTAATGTTACCAAAATCATGGAATCGCTTCATCAAAATGGGACGCTACTTCCCGATGAGACATCAGATGAAGAAGATACGGAATAGCTAGGAAAAATAGATAGCCTCTTTAATAGATAATTTGCTAGGTTAGTTTTGTTCAAAAAGCCTAGCAGTTTTCTATGAGAGGTTATTGATCTGCAATCATTTCATTTTTTTATAGAAAGCATATTGTGGTTTTGAAAATCTCTCCTTTGTCGCCTCAAAAGATCCAAGAGCTTTCTCCATTATCTGGTGTACGGATAGCAACAGCTGAAGCTGGGATTAAATATAAAGATCGTACAGATCTTCTTTTCATCATATTCGATAAGCCAGTGAGTGTGGCCGGTGTTTTTACTCGTTCAAAATGTCCATCTGCCCCTGTAGAGCATTGTCGTGCATCGCTTCCTCATGGGGTTGCGAGGGGTGTTGTTGTGAATTCTGGAAATGCAAATGCTTTTACAGGAAGCAAAGGAAAGCACACAACCGATGCAATTATTTGTGCAGCAGCGAACGCTTTAAAGGTTAGAGAAGATGAAATTTTTATAGCTTCTACGGGTGTTATTGGTGAGCCAATGGATGCATCGGGTATTGTCAATCTTTTACCAAGTATGGCAGAGACAGCAGAAGAGGGCAATTGGTTGGAAGCTGCAAAAGCCATAATGACAACGGACACATTTCCAAAACTTGCGACGCGCACTTTTGACTGTGGGGGAGAGCGTGTTACCATTAATGGAATTGCAAAAGGTTCTGGTATGATTGCACCAGATATGGCGACAATGCTGTCATTTGTGGTTAGTGATGCGACTATTTCTTCGGATGCACTCCAATCCATGTTATCAGAGGCAGTTGAGGGTTCTTTCAATTCAATTACTGTTGATAGTGATACCTCCACTTCAGATACGCTTATGTTGTTTGCGACAGGAAAAGAACATTTTCCATGTCTTACAAGTAAATCTGATCCGCGTTATGGGGTTTTTGTGAAACAATTGAGTGCACTTCTGCATGAACTTGCACTACAAGTTGTTTGTGATGGTGAAGGTGCTCGTCATTTAATTGAGGTTAATGTGATGGGCGCTACAACAAACAATGCAGCTAAAACTATTGCTTTATCAATTGCAAATTCACCGCTCGTAAAAACGGCTATTGCCGGTGAAGATGCGAATTGGGGGCGGGTCGTTATGGCAGTTGGGAAGGCCGGTGTTGAAGTCGATCGTGATCTATTGACGATTTGGTTTGGTGAGCATCGTGTGGCCGTGAATGGCGTACGAGATCCTGAGTATTGTGAAGAGACAATAGGTGCTTATATGCAAGGTAAACACATCACAATTCGTGTTGATATCGGTTTGGGTAAGAGCACGGCGACGGTTTGGTCTTGCGATTTAACAAAAGAGTACGTTATGATCAATAGCGATTACAGAAGTTAATGGATGCACTTTATATTTAACAGCTTATTATTTTTCAGAGCAAATGGGGTATGTGAGCTCTTTTAGGAGCAGAGGGGATATGATAGGAAAGTCAGTTATTTTTATGTTCCCTATTGGGGAGTGATATGTGTATGAAAAGTTCTATTCTTCTTGTTGTTGCATGCGCATTGTTCGATCAGAATAATCGTGTTTTGCTTACACAGCGTCCTGAAGGAAAATCACTGGCTGGTTTATGGGAGTTTCCTGGTGGCAAGGTTGAGCAAGGTGAAACTCCGGAAGCATCATTGATTCGTGAATTAGAGGAAGAGCTTGGTATTTATGTTCAACTAAATAATTTACAC
This sequence comes from Bartonella sp. CL162QHHD, assembly GCF_042195435.1. NCBI lineage: Bacteria > Pseudomonadati > Pseudomonadota > Alphaproteobacteria > Hyphomicrobiales > Bartonellaceae > Bartonella > Bartonella sp. CL162QHHD. Next base: position 62,965 of record NZ_JBHIOG010000064.1, on the reverse strand, counting down.
CCTTTAACATTTGCAAGTCATAACTATAAAACATTTCATCTCTTAATGCCATTGTATCTTTGTGACCATTATGAGGGTGTTGCGCAAGGACGAGAGGGGCAAAATTTAGAATGGGTTTTTATTAATGATCTTGATAAATACTCTATGCCTGATGCTGATAAACCATTGGTTCAGGTATTGAAAAATCATCTTCTTTAATGTGTTATAAGAAGAAAATATAATTCAATATATTGATTTAAAATGATAATTTATAATTTTTTATGTTGAATGGGGAAGTCCAGAGTCGTAAAAAACTTTCTCATTTCAAATCTGTTTTATGTTAAATTAATCAAAACCATTCTTTTGCACGTTCCAAGCGGGGAGGGTTATGTGGATAAAATTATTTAAGAAAGAAATAAAATACGTGCTGAAAGAACACTCTCCAATAGCCAAGGGTTATCGCAACATTGAGAATTGGCAAAGTGTATAACGATGTCTTTACACGATTCATAAGTATAAAGATAGTGGTAGACAATGTATGTTACACTTTTCACGTGTATCATTGTGAGATGGGTTGGGGTGCACTGAGAGGTATAAGGGGTATTTATTTCATGAGATATCGATAATAGGAAAAATTTCAAAAAATGTTGCTTTTGATTAAGAGGGGTACGTTCTTTACGTAATGTAGAATGGCATTGTGTTGCATATTCACGAGCTTTTTTAAAAGAGGCACCTCGCAATGCTCCAAAGCCCATTTCGCGACGGTGCCCGGAATGATATAACGTTAAAGTCCCTATGGAAATAATGTAAAATCTATTGAGCGCCACTATCTTTACGCTTATGAAGAAGTAAGCTGGTCCCAATATTACGATAGCTCTTGGCATTTGAGGGCATTCAGAAGGAATATTTTTCTTTTCATAATCATTTTTACTTATACATCAATTACGCTTGTGATGAACAGACAAGCGGCTTTGATTGATCCAACATAAAAACAGATTTGAAATAAAAAATTTTACGATATTTAGAATGCTTGACGCAGAGTGAATGATGGATAATTATCCTTATAAATCAATATATTGTATAATAAAACATTCAATTAATTTTTTATAGGAGGCATGTATGAAGTTTCTTGAATTGGACGGCGTTTTGCGATGGGATATTGATTTTTTTTAGCGATACGCGTAATTGCGTTTTCCAAGGGCTCAATCATAACGTCCATAGAAAAACCATTTGCGTGAATAATATTTGCGTGATCGACCATAATAGCAACATGATCTTTCCAAAAAATTAAATCGCCTCGTTGAAGTTTATCAGTATCTGTAAGAGGACTGCCTATAGTTTCTTGCTGCATATCGGTGTCACGTAAAACTATTTGATCGGTCATCATCATAGAGAGCTGAATGAGTCCCGAACAATCAATTCCAAAACCGCTGACACCACCCCAAAGATAAGGTGTACGGATAAAGGTTTCTGCAACTGTGACATAATCTTCATATACGCGTCCAATGGGGCTGAGATGGCTCGTAATGATTGCTGTTCCATTTTCAAGAATAGAATACATTGTGTCACGGACTTCAATTTCATCAACAACACTGACTTTGCTTCCCATAGATAAAGGGGACACTATTGGTCCACGTAAGTCAGCGTGTAAATATTTAAATGTACGTGGTACTGAAACCACATGCGTTTGTTTTATGGTTGATGTACAAAGAACTTTTGTATCAATATAACCAACATAACCATCTTTGAGTGATTGTCCCCACGACATTGTTTCCCCTTGTTCAAAAATGAGAAGTTCTTCTCCCAATAAGCATTCTGTTTGTCTTTCACTTTTTTTACTATTTTCTTTAAAAAGTCCAGCGACCGCTGTATTAACACGTCTTTTTTCACCTTGAACAAAGCGCTGAGCTGTAATTTCTGTTTCAAGACGTTGATCTGCTAGATCATCTCTGAATGCATGAAGTCTTGGGTCTTTAGAGATCATCTTTTTGCTTTCCATTTTGTTACTTCTTACCTTTAAACAAACTCATGAAAGCTGTATTGGTAAGATTTTTATCCTCAAACAAAACTAAGAATACTGTGTAAGACCAATTATTCTTTAAGCTGCAAAATTGTCTATTTTTTTGAATATTGTGTGTCAAACTTCATTTTTAAAAATATTATAAAGGGCACGAATAGTTTGTGCTGATCCACCAATAGGGTATCCTGGTTTTTCTTTTGGAATCCATCCATAAAGGTCAAAATGCGCAAAATGTTCAGCTTTTTCAACAAAAGAATTAAGAAATAAAGCAGCTGTTATAGAACCAGCAAAGCTATTTCCAGTTACATTGTTAAGATCAGCAATTGGTGATGATAACATTTCTTGGTAAGGTTTCCAAAGGGGCATTTGCCAAAGAGGATCAAAGACAGCGTGAGCAGATTCAGAAATTTGTTGTGCCCATATTGAATCATTACAATAAAATGCGGGAAGATCTGGTCCTAATGCTATACGCGCTGCCCCTGTTAAAGTAGCCATACAAAGCATGAATTGTGGACTTTCTTCATCACCATAGGCGAGTGCATCGGCAAGGACAAGGCGCCCTTCAGCATCTGTATTACCTACTTCAACACTTAAACCTTTACGACTTCTGAGGATATCACTTGGTCGGTAAGCATTCGCAGAAATTGCATTTTCTACAGCTGGAATCAAAACACGTAGACGGAAAGGCAATTTTGCATCCATGATAAGTTTAGCCAATCCCAAAACGTTTGCTCCACCCCCCATGTCTTTTTTCATAAGCAACATGTTATTGGCTGATTTAATATCGAGTCCTCCAGTATCAAAAGTTACGCCTTTGCCCACCAACGTTATTTTAGGATGATGTTCTTTCCCCCAGAGTAACTCAATCAGTCGTGGTGCAGTGCTGCCTGCTCGTCCTACAGCATGAATCATCGGAAAGTTATGGGTTAAGAGATCATCTCCACAAATACTTTTGATGTGAGCACCGTAGGTTTTTCCTAGTTTTCGAGCTTCTTTTTCGAGAGCATCAGGGGTCATATCATTGGCTGGAATATTAATGAGATCACGGACGAAAAAGACAGCTTCATAAATTCGTTGGAGTTCATTAAGATCAACGGCCTCATTGACATGGATGGATAATGATTTGAAAGAAGAATTTTGACGATAGCGATTAAATTGATAGCTACCGAATGCTAATCCAAGATAGGTATTTATTTCATCAGAGGTTGTACCTTCTAAATGCCATTGACCAGCAGGAAGTTTTTGAGCAAGAACTCCTGTGATAAAAGGATCGCTATCATTGCCAATTCCAAATAAAACTTTTTTTAAATGCCCCGTTTCGTGAGGAACAAAGAGTATTTGTCCCGCTTTTCCAGTAAAGTCATTAACTTTTATCCATGCTGTTGTTGACGCATCAAGTGATAAGTTAGCAAGATTTCTTTGGTTTACCAAGATGATAGGGCAACTGTTATCGATACGCGTTGAGGTAAAATGAATGTGGTGGTGCTGCATAGTTATGAGATCCTTATAGTCGTCTAAGTGCGACATATTCGACCAAATGATTTTTTCCCTTTCGTAGAATGAGATTGGACCGTGGTCGTGTTGGCAATATATTTTCCTGTAAATTTTTTAAATTAATCGTTTGCCAAAGATCCTCAGCGATTTTTGAGGCTTCTTTTTCATTGAGGTGGGCATAACGATGAAAATAGGATTCAGGATTTTGAAAAGTTGTTTTACGCAAACGTTTAAAGCGCTCCAAATACCAGTGACGAATGACTTCTGTTTCGGCATCGACATAGATTGAAAAATCAAAAAAATCTGATACGAAAGGAATAGCTTTTCCATCTTTAGGAAGATCACTGACCTGTAATACATTAATACCTTCAACAATTAAAATATCAGGACGATCGATGGTAATTGTCTGATTTTCTAGAACATCATAGGTCATATGTGAGTAAAGTGGGGCACGGACATTTCCGATACCTGCTTTTATAGCCGAAAGAAAGCACAGCAGTTTTTTAATGTCATAGGAATCAGGAAATCCTTTACGATTCATACGATTTTTTTGCTGTAAGATTGCGTTAGGATAGAGAAAACCATCCGTTGTGATTAGATCAACTTTAAGACTAGATGTCCAACGTTTCAACAGTTCTTGAAGAATGCGAGCCGTGGTTGATTTTCCTACAGCTACAGAACCAGCAATTCCAATAATAAAGGGCGTTTTTCTACTCTCTTCTTGATGGAGAAACTGCTGACGTTTGTGGAAAAGTTCCTGTACTGCTTCAACATGGCATGATAACAGACGCGATAAAGAAAGATAAATGCGTTGGACTTCTTTAAGATCGATAGGATCATCAATAGAGCGTAAACGCTTAATTTCATCAAAAGTCAAAGTAAGAGGTGTGTCTTCACGAAACTCTGACCATTCTTGTGCAGTAAAAACACGATAGGGTGAATATCGGTCAGAAACAGATTTGACCAGATTATCTTTCTGATTAATTTTTTGTATAGTTGTATCAATCATTTGTATTTGTCGAGATTTTTTTGCAGCAGCAATTGATTAAGAGCAGACAGAAGAGCGGCTTTATTTTCAAATAAATTTTGTTTTGCATGCTCTCTTCTTTTAAGATAATAGATCATTTTTCATTAACTTATAGTCCAGTCATTCCAGTTTGCACGGATTTGTGCTAATGAGTGCCCTTGCGCCAAAAAAGCCCATAAAAGTAGACGCGCTTTTACGGCTGATAAATAACCAGACATGAGAGCACCAGAAGCAATCATATCGATTTCGGAGCCTTTATAGCCATAAGTTATACGAGTTGTTGAGCCATTACAACAACGACTAGCAATAATGATTGGTATTTTTTGTGCATATTGTTGTACAAGGTCTGCTTCTTGAAAACTACAGTGCCCCGCACCAAAACCAGCAATAACAGCTCCAGCATAATACCCACTTTCAAGGCATAGTTTCATTAATTGTGCACTAGATGATAAAGAGGAATAGAGGAGTGCAATTTGATGATCATGATTTTGGGGAAGATCAAACGTTGTCGGAAAAAATTTTCGATCATTGAAATAAATAAGTTTTCCCTCTAAAATAGTTCCTAAAACACCTGCAAGACCTGATTGAAATGTTTCGACTTTGACGGTATGGCTTTTATAGAGCCAATAAGGTGAATGAATTGCATCATTTATGACAACGAGAACGCCCCTGTTACGACTTTGTGTGGCTGCTGCGACACGAGTGGCTGCTAAAATGTTGGCGGGGCCATCCGCGCCTGCTTCATGAGGCATGCGCATAGCGCCGGTTATGATGAGTGGTTCAGCCTCCTTCCAATAAAGAGAAAGAAAAAAAGCTGTTTCTTCCAGAGTATCAGTCCCTTGTGTTAAAACAATACCTTCTGCACCAGCGTTTATTTGTTGTTTTGCCCACTTAATTATTTCAAAAAGCATTTGAAACGATAAAGATCCACTTGGTATTTGCATTAATGTTTGTGCATGAATATCAGCAACGTTATTTAAATCAGGAACACTTTTTATAAGGTTATCTGAAGTTAAAGTCGGTTGCATGTGACCAAAACTATCAGCAGTCATTGCAATTGTTCCACCTAAGGTCCCTATGGCTATTTTTTTCATAATTTTCCTCTAAAAAGCACAAACTGTTTATATAAAGCTATTTAGCAGTAATTTACATTGACAACAATGATATCATTTTTCCATTTTCAACAAATTGAGTTATGCTGAATCATTGTGTTTTGCTGTATATGTTCTTAAATAGGACAATAGTAATTGAGTTTTACATTGTATGAAAAGAAATCAATATTAAAAAGTAAAGTTAATATTAAGGAGTTTCCTTATGACAGAACATAAGCCAGACATAATGTATGGTACAACAATTATTACGGTACGAAAAGGTGGAAAAGTCGTGATGGCCGGTGATGGTCAGGTCTCTCTTGGACAGACAATTATGAAAGGCAATGCACGTAAAGTGCGTCGTCTTGGAAAGAACGGAGTGGTTATTGCTGGTTTTGCAGGTGCTACGGCAGATGCTTTTACATTACTGGAGAGATTGGAAACAAAGCTTGAACAATATCCTGATCAGCTTATGCGTGCCTGTGTAGAACTTGCAAAAGATTGGCGAACAGATCGCTATTTGCGTCGTCTCGAAGCAATGATGCTCGTGGCTGATAAGAAAGTAACTTTGGCTTTAACAGGGCTTGGTGATGTCTTAGAACCAGAAGATGGGGTTATGGCAATTGGCTCTGGAGGAAATTTTGCTCTTTCAGCAGCGCGTGCACTCATGGATTTGGATTTGGATGCAGAAACTATTGCTCGTAAAGCTATGGCTATTGCCGCTAAAATTTGTGTTTACACCAATGATCATTTTACGATTGAAACATTGGATGCAGAATTATCTTCTTTAGAGAAAGCTATTTAAATGTGTGTTGTATTTTCCCCTCGTGAGACTGTTTCTGAACTTGATCGTTTTATTATTGGCCAAAATGATGCCAAACGCTCTGTAGCTATTGCATTGCGCAATCGGTGGCGTAGGCAACAGCTTGATGAGCCGATGCGTGAAGAAGTTATGCCAAAAAATATTTTAATGATAGGGCCAACAGGTGTTGGTAAAACAGGAATCGCACGTCGATTAGCAAAACTTTCTGGAGCACCCTTCGTTAAAGTAGAAGCGACGAAATTTACTGAAGTTGGTTATGTGGGACGTGATGTTGAGCAAATTATTCGAGATCTTGTTGAAATTGCCATTTCTCTTGTACGTGAAAAGAAACGAGATGAAATAAAAGAAAAGGCTCACGTGAATGCTGAAGAGCGCGTTTTAGACGCCCTTGTTGGTAAAACAGCAAGTCCTGCTACCCGTGATAGTTTTCGTAAAAAATTGCGTGAAGGTGAGCTGGATGAGAAAGAGATTGAAATTGAAGTCGCCGATAATAATAGCAATAGTGCTTCAACCTTTGATATTCCTGGTATGCCTGGGGCACAAATGGGTATTATGAATTTATCAGATATTTTGGGCAAAATGGGCAGTCGTACAAAAGTCCGTAAGACGACGGTAAAGGATTCTTTTAAACCGCTCATTGATGATGAATCTGAAAAACTCCTTGATCAGGAGCAAATTATTCAAGAGGCGCTTCGTGTTGCTGAAAATGATGGTATTGTTTTTATTGATGAGATTGATAAAATTGCAACTCGAGACGGTGGAGCCAGTGCTGCGATTTCGCGTGAGGGCGTTCAACGTGATCTTTTGCCTTTGGTGGAAGGAACAACAATTGCTACAAAATATGGGCAAATCAAAACAGATCATATTCTTTTTATTGCCTCAGGTGCATTTCATGTTTCCAAGCCATCTGATTTATTACCGGAACTTCAAGGACGTTTGCCCATCCGTGTGGAGCTCAATCCTTTAACAAGGGAAGATTTACGACGCATTCTAACAGAACCAGAAGCCAGTTTGATTAAACAATATATTGCTCTTATGGCAACGGAAGAGGTTCATTTGGAAATTACCGATGATGCAATTGATGCTTTAGCAGATATTGCTGTAGATTTAAATGCAAGGATTGAAAATATAGGGGCACGTCGTTTGCAAACAGTGATGGAGCGCGTTTTGGATGAGATTTCTTTTACGGCGCCAGATAAAGCTGGAACATCGTTTAAAATTGATGCTGCTTACGTAAGAAAATCTATTGGCGAGCTTGCTGCTGATATCGATCTTTCCCGTTTTATTCTTTGAAAGTTATTGCTTGTTTTGTTTATCTGCGCGCTTCGATAATTTTGAAACCATGGGCTTGTTCATGTATCAACACTGTGCGGAAAATATTTTTTAATAATGTTTCATAAGGCAGGTGGCGGTTTGCAACAAAAAGCAGACTGCCGCTTGGTTTTAAGCACTTTGCAGCATTTATAATAAAATTTTTTCCTAATGAAACATCTGTCGTTTGTTGTGTGTGAAACGGTGGATTTGAAATGATTGTGTCATATAGATTTGTGATAGGTTCATGTACAAGGTCATGCCAATAAAAATGAATTGGAAAAGGAGCTGTTATGGATTTAAGGTGCCGTTTTGCTGCTCTCAAAGCGTTGTAGTCGGCTTCATAAAGGTCTAGAGCGGTGAGTTTTTCACTTCTTTCAAGTGCAACGTGAGAAAGATAGCCCCATCCAGCACCAAAATCAGCTGTTTTTCCAGAAATAACTTTGAACATATAAGACGCAAGCGCAGCAGATCCTGGATCAATACGTCCGTGTGAGAACATACCAGAAGCGGTTTGAAAATTACCAAAAGTGAGCGGTGGTGAGCGCAATTGCGCAATGTTATGTCTCTCAATTTGTTGAGGAACTTGCAACCAAAATACAAGACCATGATTTTTAGATAATTTATTGGTGATGGGAACAATTGTTTTGACCCATTTCATCATTGAAGCAGCACCAGCAGTTTTATTCCCACTGATTACAATCCATCCATTGGGTTTAACGCATTCTAATAAATCAAGAAAACAATTTTGGTTCAAACCACGATATTTGCTCAAATGTAAAAATGCACCATCATAGCTGAAGGTTTTATCTATTTGAGGAGAGCAGTGAAATTGAGTATCGACAAATTTTAAAAAATCTGGTCGCCAAGGCGTAATAACTCTTAAATTTTGTGCCCATTCTTGAGCTGGGATTTCTGTTAAACCAAAACTTAGCCAACACTGGTTTGGATCAGGATACGGGAGTTCATGATTTTCAAAAGGCAAAAATAATAACACATATGACTCTTTCAAAGAAAAAAATGCCACTCCAATATTGGGATGGCATTTCATGATACGATAAGAAGAAAAACTTACTCTTCTTTTTTCTTACGGCGGCGCTTATTTTCAGGTTGTTTTTTTTCATCCACGCACTTTTCTTCATTCATCACTTTATCACCGGTGATCTCCTTTCCGGTTGTTTGATCAACGACCTTCATTGATAACCGAACTTTTCCACGCTCATCAAAGCCCATTAATTTAACCCAAACTTTGTCACCTTCTTTTACAATATCGGTTGTTTTGCTGACGCGTTCTGATGCAAGCTGAGAGATATGAACGAGTCCATCACGAGAACCAAAGAAGTTTATAAATGCACCAAATTCTGCAGTTTTTACAACTGTTCCTTGGTAGATAGCACCAACTTCAGGCTCATCGACAATAGAATGGATCCAGCGTTTTGCCGCTTCAATGGTTTTAGCATCAGCAGAAGCAATTTTAATGGTACCATCATCTTCAATATTAATTTTTGCTCCAGTTTGTTCCACGATTTCCCGAATAACTTTACCACCAGAGCCGATAACATCACGGATTTTATCGACAGAAATATTCATAACTTCGATTCGTGGAGAAAATTCACTCAGCTCAGCACGTGCACTGGTTAAAGCTTTTGCCATCTCATTAAGGATATGAATTCGGCCTCCTTTGGCTTGTTCAAGCGCGATTTTCATAATCTCTTCGGTAATACCATCAATTTTGATATCCATTTGCAAGGCAGTAATACCATTTTCTGTTCCTGCGACTTTAAAATCCATATCTCCAAGATGATCTTCATCCCCTAAAATATCAGAAAGAACAGCAAAGCGTTCTCCTTCTTTAATCAAGCCCATAGCAATACCAGCAACAGGGCGTGCTAGAGGAACACCAGCATCCATAAGAGCAAGTGAGGTTCCACAAACCGTTGCCATAGAAGAAGAGCCATTGGATTCAGTGATTTCTGAGACAGCACGAATGGTATAAGGAAAAGATTCTTTCGTTGGCAACATGGGGTGAATTGCCCGCCATGCCAATTTACCATGTCCAATTTCACGACGACCAGGAGAACCAAGGCGTCCCGTTTCACCCACTGAAAATGGTGGGAAATTGTAATGGAGAAGGAATGTTTCCTTATACATTCCCGTTAAGGAATCAACATATTGTTCATCTTCACCAGTTCCTAGTGTTGCAACGACAATAGCTTGTGTTTCTCCGCGGGTAAAGAGAGCTGATCCATGTGTGCGGGGTAAAATACTTACTTCTGATTGGATAGGGCGCACGGTAGAAAGATTGCGTCCATCAATCCGCTTTTGGGTATCAAGAATGTTCCCACGAACAATTTTTGCTTGCAACTGTTTAAATACGGTTGCAATTTGATCTGTACTAAATTGACAGTCTTTTTCTGTTTCTGGCATAAATTTATTGAGGATTTCTGTCTTTAGTGCATCAATTGCAGCATAACGTTCTTGCTTATCAGTAATTGTGTAAGCCTTTCGTATATCCTGTTCTGCCATTTTCTGCATCGCTTTTTCAAGTTCAGAAAGATCTTCAGGAACAAAATCACGAGGATCTTTTGCAGCAACTTCAGCAAGCTTTATAATGGCATCAAGGACAGGTTGAAGGCCTTGGTGACCAAACATCACGGCCCCCAACATGATATCTTCCGGTAATTCTTGTGCTTCTGATTCAACCATCAAAACAGCACTTTCTGTTCCAGCAACAACAAGATCAAGTTTTGATTCAGGCATTTCATCGATATGAGGATTAAGAACATATTGTCCATTACAATAGCCAACGCGTGCACCAGCTATAGGTCCCATGAAAGGAACACCTGACAGGGTCAATGCGGCAGAAGATGCAATCATCGCAAGGATATCGGGATTGTTTTCGAGATCATGCTGTATAACGGAAACAATAACTTGTGTATCATTTTTATATCCCTCAACGAAAAGGGGACGAATTGGGCGATCAATCAAACGTGAAACCAAAGTTTCATTTTCACTTGGTCGACTTTCACGTTTTAAATAGCCCCCAGGTATTCTACCAACAGCATAGAATTTTTCTTGATAATTAACAGTGAGTGGAAAAAAGTCCTGGTCTGGTTTTGGGTTTTTGGCCGATACAACGGTTGCTAAGACAATAGTTTCTCCATAGGTAGCAATCACTGCACCATCAGCTTGACGCGCTATTTTCCCTGTCTCAAGGGTGAGAGGACGCCCAGCCCATTCAATTTCTATCTTGTGCGTTTTGAACATTTTTTATCCTTAATGACCAGTGTTTAAATCTTTGATTGCTTACATTCTGGTTGTGCGCAGCATATTTGCAAGTTTTGGGGTGGACAACAAATTACTTCCTTTGTTGCGAGAAGAGAGAAGTAAATCGCATTAAATGTGAAACGATGAGCAGTCCTATCCCATAATAACTTATCAGTTTTTAAAATTTTTAATTAAAAGCAACACATTGAAAAAATGGGTGGTTTTTTTAAATACCACCTCCATTTTTCTTTTAGCGACGTAAACCTAACTTCTTTATAAGTGTCTGATAACGATTTTGGTCAACTCCTTTAAGATAATCAAGAAGACGCCGGCGTTGAGACACCATCTTCAAAAGACCTCGACGAGAATGATTATCCTTTTTGTGAGATTTAAAGTGGTTTGTTAAATTAGAAATACGTTCAGAAAGTACAGCAATCTGTACTTCTGGTGATCCTGTATCACCAACTTTGTTTGCGTATTCTGCGACAAGAGCTTGTTTACGTTCAGCTGTAATCGACATCGTATTATCCTTTCCAAAAACGAAGAAACATAAAGTCACCCATAGCCGAGATGTCGTTCAGCTAGGGTCTGTGAGAAAACAGGAAAAGTCGAAGACTCTTACCTAATTTCGTTCTTATATAGGAAAGAAGGTTAAAATACTAGTCCTTGACAGCATTTTGAAGTCTTTCTTTAAATAAAAGCTTTTGTTTTGAAATATTGATTTAAATAGAGTTTTATGAGAAGTGTTTTAAACAATTATGCATCCTTTTGATACAAAGATTATGAGTGTGTGTGAGTGGTAACAAAAGTGATAAATAGCGTTGGAGGGAAAAGATGCAGAGCATTTCAACATTAAAACTTTTTCGTAATTCGGTATTTCGAAATTTATGGTCATCTACTCTTATTTCTAATTTAGGTGGGCTGATACAAGCTGTTGGAGCAGGGTGGTTAATGGCGTTGATTAGTTCTTCGCATTCCATGGTTGGGCTCGTTCAAAGTGCCACAACATTACCACTTGTTATGTTTTCTTTGATGGCAGGGGCATTAGCTGATAATTTTAATCGGCGTCAAATTATGTTGTGTGTACAGATTATGATGATGGTCATATCGATGAGTTTATCTGTTTTAGCCTATATGGGATTTCTAACACCTTGGCTTTTGTTATGTTTTACGTTTTTGATTGGATGTGGCACAGCTTTTTATAATCCTTCTTGGCAAGCAACGATAGGAGATATTGTGAGCAGGGAAAATATTCCTGCTGCTGTTAGTTTGAATAGTGTCGGCTTTAATTTGATGCGGAGTGTTGGTCCTGCGATTGGTGGTGCCATCATTGCAACTTTAGGGGCATCGGCTGCTTTTTTGTTTAATGCTATAAGCTATATTCCTCTTATTGGTGCGTTGTTTTTCTGGAAGTCGAATTATGAAAACAACTCATTGCCACGAGAAAGGCTGTTAGGAGCTGTCTCAGATGGTTTGCGTTATGTTGCGATGTCACCTAATCTCCTGAGCATTATGGTTCGAGCGTTCCTTTTTGGTATAGGAGCAACTTCTATTTTAGCACTTTTGCCAATTGTTGCGCATAAAGTTCTTGGAGGAAGTGCCCTTCTTTATGGTACATTGCTCGGTTGTTTTGGGTTAGGAGCCATGACAGCAGGTATTATTAATGCAGTTGTACGGCATCATTTTCGTTCAGAAACAATTATTGCAAGTGCATTTATTGGTTTCGCCTTTTCTTGCTTTTTATTGGGAATCAGCCGTTCACTGATTATAAGCCATATTGCTTTATTTCCTGCAGGGTTATGTTGGGTTTTGGCCTTATCATTGTTTAATACATCTGTACAACTCTCTACACCACGCTGGGTTGTTGCACGTTCTTTAGCTCTTTATCAAACGGCAACTGCCGGGGGGATGGCTATTGGAAGTGCAATCTGGGGAGGTTTAGCTGATGGTTATTCTCCAACAATTGCTTTGAGCGTTTGTTCTTTATTCTTGATTTTTGGTGCTCTTGCAGGGGTAAAATTTAGAATTCAAGAAATTCCTCAGATAGATTTAAATCCTCTTGATCATTTTAGAGAGCCGGAATTATTACTCGACCTCAAAGCAAGAAGTGGCCCGATCATGATAATGATTGATTACCAAATTCATGAAAATGAACTCGAAGAGTTTCTCAAAGTGATGACGCGTCGACGCCATATTCGATTACGTGATGGTGCGCGTCAGTGGGTCCTTTTACGAGATCTTGAAAGACCTGAATATTGGACAGAGGCTTATCATATGCCAACATGGGTAGATTATTTACGCCATAATCATCGTCGCACAAAAGCGGATGCAGAAGTCAATAAGCGTCTGCGTCATTTAAATTGTGCTCCTAACGGTATAAGAGTGCACCGTATGATTGAACGCCAAACAATACCTCAAGCCAATGAGATGCTTTTAAAAGTTTCCTCTGATCATCTCCCTTAGGGTTAAAACAGTTTTTGTAAATATTACATATATTAATATTATTTTCGATCAATTTGTTAGCATAGTCATAACAAAAAATTGCTGCTTCAATAGTTAATGAATTGATTTATAACGGTTATTTACCATTTTTCATGTTGAGTGATAGTTCTGAAAGTCTTAAGCTTTTCTCGTTTCAAATCTATTTAGAGTAAATCAGTCCACATCTTCGCTTGCACATTACAAACGAGGGCTAAAGTGTGAGTAAAAATGATTGAAAAAGAAATAAAAAGCCTCTTATGAATCCCTTCAAATGCAAGGATTATTGCGACATTAAGAGGAAAAAGTGTGTGGTGGTGTTAGCTTATAGCACTGACTTAAATTTTGATATGAATACGGTAAATATAGACAATGAAAAGCACCATATTTTTCTTAATTGATAGAGAAAAATATCTTTTCGCAAAAGGTGGTTGTGGAAAAGAATCGATTAAATTGTGAAAATCCGCTTTGGTTTAAATAGACCTTTGTCGAGAATGCCAATAGCAAGAAGTTGTTCCTTATAGAGGACACAAATTTCCTCTTCATCAAGAGGTACTTTGTGATGATTCAAGAGGATAGAATGACCCTTGATAATTCTCTGTGCTTGAGTTTCATTAAGGATATAGTGAGGGAGGCAATCTAATGCGGCACTTGTGTCAATTAAGAGCCCATCGAGTGTTGAGAAGTTTTTTTCAAAAGAACGATTATTTTCATCTGTAGTATTTTTATTTGGCGGAATGGCCGCTTTTAGTTCCTCCCATGTAATGAGATCTTCTTCATCAAAAGGTGCGACGGCAATACGTCTTAAATCAGCAATATGCCCATAGCAACCGAGATCACGTCCCATATCGCGTGCTAAAGAGCGCACATAAGTTCCTTTTCCGCAGGTTATTTCAAAGACAGAATGCTCTTTAGTAGGCATTTCTAATAACTTGAAAGTTTCTATTTCCACTTCACGGGGCGGAATTTCAACAACTTCCCCTTCACGCGCTAAATCATAGGCACGATTTCCGGCAATTTTGATTGCTGAAAATTGTGGAGGTGTTTGCAAAATAACACCTGTATATTGAGGAAGAAGAGCAAGTATTTCTTCTTGTGTTGGACGTTTGAGAGAAGTTTTCGTTATTTCTCCTTCTAGATCATCTGTTGAGCGCTCTTGCCCCCAAGCAATATGAAAACGGTAAGTTTTTTTGCCTTGCATCACGTAAGGGACGGTTTTGGTTGCTTCGCCCAATGCAATAGGAAGGAGACCAGAAGCAAGAGGATCAAGTGTACCCGCATGTCCTGCCTTTTGAGCATGAAAGAGCCATTTGATTTGTGAGACAGCTTCTGTTGATTTCATTCCTTTTGGTTTATCAAATATGACCCAGCCAGAAACAGGACGCCCTTTTTTCTTGTGTTGCCGCGCCATATCTTTAATCCTCATCTGTATCACTATGGTGAAGATCGCGTGCAACCTCAGGCGAGCGAAGGAGGGCATCAATTTTTGAAAAATTATCAAAACTATTATCAAGCCGGAAACGCAGTTCTGGCATATATTTCATTTGTCGCAACGCATGACTGATTTCTCCACGGAGAAAACGACTATGTTTATTGAGGGTATCAACAACATCAGTATGAGAAGCATTTTTAAGAGTGCTGAGAGGTGATACAAAGCAAGTAGCAATTTTTAAATCTGGTGACATGCGTACTTCAGAGACAGAAATAACAATATCTTTTAAGATATCATCAAGCAAAATATCACGCTGTAATATATGCGCTACTGCATGACGTACTTGCTCTGCTACTCTAAGTTGCCGTTGTGATGGTCCTGCATTTTTCATCAAAGTTTTATCCTTGCTACAAGATCTCTTTTTTTGACCATTTAGATAAGGAAAAAAAGATATTGTGTATAAAATCTAATAACTTTTTCTCATTTTATAACAGAATAAGGTTATTGGATTATTTTATAATGTGCGATTAATATGTTCGATACGGAAGGTCTCAATGATGTCTCCTGCGCGCATGTCGTCATAATTTTCAAAGGCTATTCCACATTCTTGACCACTTTGCACTTCACTGACTTCATCTTTAAAGCGTTTGAGTGTTTTCAGCTTTCCTTCGTGAATAACGATATTATCGCGGATAAGGCGAACACCGGCTCCTCGTTCTATTTTACCTTCTGTAACACGACATCCTGCAACTTTTCCAATTTTTGTAATGTTAAAGACTTCTAGAATTTCAGCATTACCAAGGAAAGTTTCACGCTGTTCTGGTGAGAGTAATCCAGACATGGCAGCTTTGATATCGTCAACAAGATCATAAATGATGTTATAATAACGAATTTCAATTCCTTGTGTTTTAGCAAAATCACGTGCCTGCTTATTGGCTCGAACATTAAAGCCAATTACAGCAGAGTTAGAAGCTTCCGCAAGAGAAATATCACTTTCGGTAATTCCGCCAGCACCAGAATGTACAATACGCGCACGAACCTCATCATTTCCGAGTTTTTCCAATGCTGAAGCAATTGCTTCAATTGATCCTTGCACATCCCCTTTTATAATAAGAGAAAACTCCTTAACACCAGTCGTTTGCAATTTTGTCATCATCTGTTCAAGAGAACCACGCGAACCAGTTTGCCGCGCAACAGCTTTATCACGTGCTAATCGTTGACGATATTCAGAAATTTCACGTGCTTTTGCTTCATGTGTGACAACAGCAAAACGGTCTCCGGCTTGTGGTGTTCCTTGCATTCCTAAAATTTCAATCGGTGTAGAGGGAACGGCTTCTTTGACATGGCGGCCATGGTCGTCAATCAAAGCACGCACACGACCCCATTCATTTCCGGCAACTATAATATCAGAAGGGTGTAATGTACCTTTTTGAACAAGAACTGTTGCAACAGATCCACGTCCGCGATCCAATTTGGCTTCAATGATAACGCCCTCTGCAGTTCGTTGAGGATCTGCTTTCAGATCAAGCATTTCAGCCTGAAGAAGGATAGCTTCGAGAAGTTTATCAAGATTTTGACCAGTTTTAGCAGAAACTTCAACGTCCAAAGTTTCACCGCCCATAGTTTCAACAAACACTTCATGTTGTAGAAGTTCTGTACGTACTTTTTGTGCATTCGCAGCTGGTTTATCAATTTTGTTGATAGCAACAATGATAGGTACACCAGCGACTTTCGCATGATTGATTGATTCAATCGTTTGGGGCATAACACTATCATCAGCGGCTACAACGAGAACAGCAATATCAGTAACACGAGCTCCACGTGCACGCATAGCCGTAAATGCAGCATGACCAGGTGTATCAATAAAGGTAATTTTTTGACCGTTTTGTTCTACTTGATAGGCACCAATATGCTGCGTAATACCTCCTGCTTCGCCAGAAACAACATTTGCTTTACGAATAGCATCCAAAAGAGAAGTTTTTCCGTGGTCAACATGGCCCATAATGGTTACAACAGGGGGACGCTGCTGCATGTTTTGAGGATTATCTTTTATATTAAAGATACCTTCTTCTACGTCAGATTCTAAAACACGTTTAACAGTATGGCCAAATTCAACAGCGATGAGTTCGGCAACATCTGCATCAATAACATCGCCAGGTTTCATCATTTGTCCTTGTTTCATCAAGAATTTAATCACATCAACAGAACGCTCCGTCATACGTTGTGCGAGCTCTTGAATGGTAATCGTTTCAGGAAGAACAACTTCGCGAGAAATTTTTTCTCTTGGTTCTTGATTTTGTGCACGCTTAAACTTTTCCTGTCTACGCCGCATTGCAGCCATTGAGCGCCCACGTGCGTTTCCTTCTTCATCCAGTGCACTATTCAGAGTTAGCTTTCCGCGCCGCCGCTCATCAGCTCCTTTGACAACTTTTGGTACACGTATTTCTGATTTAGCAGGATTAGCACGTCGACTATGCCGTTCTTCCTCTTTATTGTCATCTATTTTGCGTTTTTCAATCACGGTTGTGTTTTTAGGCGCAATAGGAATATCTGTCTGTTCAATGAGAGGGGGAACAGGTGGAGTCTGTACTGGTGATATTTCTTCTTCTTGTTGGAGATGTATTTCTT
The DNA here is from genome assembly GCF_042195435.1 of Bartonella sp. CL162QHHD. NCBI lineage: Bacteria > Pseudomonadati > Pseudomonadota > Alphaproteobacteria > Hyphomicrobiales > Bartonellaceae > Bartonella > Bartonella sp. CL162QHHD. The sequence goes on along the minus strand of NZ_JBHIOG010000064.1, from coordinate 45,415 downwards.
TTTCTTTACTTTCTTGCTGTAAAATTTCTTCACGCTCTTTAGCGCGTCTTGCTTCTTCTTCGGCTTGTTCTCGCGTTATTCTTTCTTGGATATGTGCTTCTTCTAACGCGCGAAGTCTCGCTTCCATTTCAGTTGATGAAAGATTGCTTTTGGCCACAGATTCTTGAGGCTTTTTTCCCTCAAAACGCGGTTTAGAACGCTGGGGGGCCACATGCGGCTTTGTAATGGGCTGTAGGGTTTCAGCTTTTTCATCAGGTCGCGTAATTTTACGCCGTTTGGTTTCGACAACGACAGCCTTCGTACGGCCATGACTAAAATTTTGTTTAACCGTGCTCGTTTCCAAGACAGACCTCTTGAGAGTTAGTGTCTTCTTGACGGTTGTTTTGTCGTTGTTATTTTCACTCATTGTACTTCCTTCACGGCTTGTGCCGTCATCTCACTAGACTTACTATGCTTGTCGTCACGATAGCTGATCAATTTACATGTCGTTTTGAGAAATCCTTCAGCAGCCTTTGTGTCCAGTAAGGCCGCGTGCATTACAGGATTAGAGCCAAAAGCCACTCGCATTTCATCACTTGTAAATAAAGATATGGTTTTTATAGTCCGATTTGTTTGTTGTTGTATTGAATGGATGGCCTGTGCAATTTTTCGTTTCCCATCTTCTGTTGTTTCTTTAGCATGAAGTACAAGAATAACTTTACCAGAGCGGATAGCAGCGTCAACCTTTGTTGCTCCCATAACAATTGCTCCCGCTTTTCGTGCCATGGAAAGGCTTGAAAGAGCGGCTTTTAGTAAAAGCGTATCAATAACATGCACAAGATTTGGTGCAACCTCAACATCTGTTTTAAAATTTCTATGAAAAGCTTTCTGTTTTATTGCTTTCTCAATAACAGCGTGATGGGCGGAAATCCAAACGCCACGCCCTGGTAAATTCGCTTTAAGATCAGGAACAATTTGGTTATTGGGACCAATAACAAAACGGATCAGCGTTTGTGCTGAAGCATTTTTTCGGGTCACAATGCAAGTCCGTTCATTCATTTAAAGTGTATCCACATCCAAATCATCTATTTTTTCATTTTCTGTAGAATTTTCATCTTCTACAGGATTTTCTGTAACAAGATCAGCTTGGTCTATCCAGCCTGCTTGTACACGTGCGGCTAAAACCATAGCTTCTGCATCTGCGCGTGTAATGTCAAAAGGGGTTAAAATACCAGAAAAATTCTGTGTTTGACCTTCTTTGCGTTCTCTCCAACCAGCTAAATCATCAACGGCATAGCCAGCAAAGTCTTCTATCGTTTTTACACCATCCTCACCTACAGCAACCAACATAGCACTTGTCATTCCAGGAAGTGTTCGCAATTCGTCAGAAACTCCGAGCTTTTTGCGTTTTTCATCAAGTTCTTTTTCTTGATGATCAAGATATTCACGGGCACGACTTTGGATTTCAGCGGCGGTATCATGGTCAAAACCATCAATAGAAGCGATTTCTTCAAGATCAATATAGGCGATTTCTTCAATAGAAGAAAAACCCTCTGATGCCATAACCTGTCCGATCATTTCGTCAACCTCTAAGGCTTCCATAAACAATTTACTCCGTTCAGTAAATTCTTTTTGACGATTTTCAGATTCTTCCTTTTCCGTTAAAATATCAATGTTCCATCCTGTTAGCTGTGAAGCCAAGCGAACATTTTGCCCACGTCGTCCAATAGCAAGGCTAAGTTGATCATCTGGCACAATAACTTCAATCCGTTCAGCATCTTCATCAAGGATAATTTTAGAAACTTCAGCAGGTTGCAGTGCATTAACGACAAATGTTGCCGCATCAGGCGACCAAGGAATAATATCAATTTTTTCGCCTTGTAATTCAGCAACAACAGCTTGTACACGACTTCCTCGCATTCCAACGCATGCTCCAACAGGATCAATGGAACCATCGCGTGAAACAACGGCGATTTTAGCCCGTGAACCTGGATCACGAGCTACAGATTTGATTTCTATAATACCATCATAAATTTCTGGCACTTCCATAGTGAAAAGTTTTACCATAAATTGGGGATGTGTGCGTGAAAGGAAGATTTGCGGCCCACGCGTTTCACGGTGTACATCATTGACAAAAGCACGAATGCGATCTCCATAGCGGAATGATTCACGAGGAATTAATTCATCACGGCGCACAATAGCTTCACCGCGCCCTAGATCAACGATGACGTTACCATATTCCACACGCTTAACTGTACCAGAAATAATTTCACCAACTTTATTTTTGAATTCCTCATATTGCTGATCACGCTCTGCGTCGCGTACTTTTTGTACAATAACCTGTTTAGCAGATTGTGCTGCGATACGTCCAAAATCCATAGGAGGTAAAAGATCAGCAAAAAAATCACCAATTTTTGCTTCTGCTTGATGTTTGAGAGCATCAGACAAAGTAATTTCCGTTGTATAGTCTTCAACGACATCAACGATTTTAAGCAGGCGCTGTAATTTAATTTCACCTGTTTTAGAATTGATTTCAGCACGGATATTGGTTTCTTGACCATAACGAGAACGTGCTGCTTTTTGAATAGCATCAGCCATCGCAGAAATGACAATTTCACGGTCGATTGACTTTTCACGTGCAACAGCATCTGCAATTTGCAGAATCTCAAGCCTGTTAGCGCTTGTAGCCATCAATTTTCTCCTTCTTTGTGCCACACGATGGGTATTCCCCTGTGATATTATTTTTTGAAATTGAGCGTCTGTATAGAGTCGTTAGCGTTCTCTTCGGCAATGAATTGTTGACTTAAATCTTTATTTTGTTTCAATGCATCGCGAATAAGCTCATCGGTAAGCACTAAATGTGCATTTATGATATCACAAAAGGAAATAGGGGTATACATGGCTTCTCCATAAGCAGCTTTATCGGTGTTTAAAATAAATCCATCTTGCGTGATATTTGTAAGTGTCCCGCGAAATTTTCGGCGCCCATCAATTATTATTTTTGTTTCAATTTTTGCAAGATGTCCTTGCCAATGAAAAAAATCAGATTTTCTTACCAATGGACGATCAATTCCAGGTGATGAGATTTCTAAATGATATTTGCGTTCAATAACATTTTGGACATCAAGGAGTGGGGAAACAGTTCGACTAACAGTTTCACAATCTTCTATGGTCATAGAACCATCGGCACGTTCAACCATAATTTGAAGTGTTAAACCATTTTGACCAAGGAGTTTTACACGAACCAAACGAAAACCTAAAGGTTTAAGTAGTGGTATGACAAGAGCAGCAACCTGTGCTTCGATACCATCTTCTTCAAACAAGCGCGGTTCGTCAAGATTGCTTATTTTTTCAGCTTCGTTCATACATTTTATCCAAGTTGTTTTCATCAGTTTTATGATATTAAAAAAGAGCGGGTCCAACGGCCCACTCTTCATCATAAGACCAAGAATTTAACTATTGATACTCTTAAATTCAAAATTTTTCAAGTTGTTTATGAGAAAAGCGCTTGATCATTTATTTCTTGATAAAGGTAAGATAGGCAGGCGTTCGTCCTTCGCGTAAAGCTTTTGCTTCATAGCGGGTTCCACTCCATAGTGGATAAGGGAGTTTCCAGTCTTGAGGGCTTTCTGCTTTCCATTCAAAGTGATCATGTTGTGCACAATGGTACAAAGTCCAGTTTACATAACTGTCTATATCGCTAGCAAAGCGAAAAAATTTTCCTATTTTAAGAACACGAGCAAAACGGTTAAGATTTTTTATGTTGATGAAACGTCGTTTCCAGTGTTTCTTTTTCGGCCAAGGATCGGGATAGAAGAGGTCTATTCCATCAAGCGAGTTATCAGGGAGCCAATCAAGGAGGCGTGTAGCATCATCATTATAGAGGCGAAGACGATTTTGATGGTTTTGATGCTGTTCAAGAGACAACAATATTTTTGCCATGCCATTGATAAAGGGCTCGACGCCGATAAAACCGGTTTTTGGAAAATATTCCATTTCATGAAGTAAATGTTCACCTCCACCAAAGCCGATTTCAAGTCGAATTTCTCTTACTTTGCTTGAAAATAAGGATGTAAGGTTTGAAGGAGGAGGAACATTTAAATCAATATTAAAATTGGGGAGAAGCATTTTTATACGTGTAAGCTGACTGTTTCGAAGTTGTTTTCCTTGTCGGCGTCCAAAAAATGCTTCACTCTTACGTATATTATGTTTAATCATGGGATTTGGATCATTGTTTGAAGCGTTTTCACGAGATCAGTTTTTTCCCATGAAAACGAACCATCGTTTTTTGGTTTACGACCAAAGTGACCATAGGCAGCTGTTTTTGCATAAATAGGTTTATTGAGGTCAAGATGTTTTCGAATGCCGGTAGGTGAAAGGTCCATTATTTTGCGGATGGCTGCTTCAATAACTTTTTCATCGACTTTTCCTGTTCCATGAAGATTAAGATAAATAGATAAAGGTTGTGCAATACCAATTGCATAGGAGAGTTGAATGGTGCATCTCTCTGCTAAATGAGCAGCAACAATATTCTTAGCCAGATAGCGTGCCGCATAGGCAGCAGAACGATCAACTTTTGTTGTATCTTTTCCTGAAAAAGCACCGCCTCCATGGGGTGCTGCACCTCCGTAAGTATCCACAATAATTTTGCGTCCCGTTAATCCGGCATCGCTTTGAGGTCCTCCAATAACAAATTTTCCTGTTGGGTTAATATACCAACTGCATTGAGCTGCAATGGGAATGTCATGTAAAGCTTGGCGAATGTAAGGCTCAACCACTGTACGTACTTTATTGGAATCCCAGCTTTCATCAAGGTGCTGCGTTGAAAGAACGATGGATGTGACCTCTATTGGTTTTCCATTTTTATAGCGTATGGTTATTTGGCTTTTAGCATCTGGTCCTAATTTTCCAGTTTCTCCCTCTCCTTTATGTCGGGCTGCGGCAAGAAGTTTGAGAATTTTATGCGCATAATAAATTGGTGCAGGCATGAGATCAGGTGTTTCACGGCAAGCATATCCAAACATGATGCCTTGATCACCTGCTCCTTCTTCACCATGCCGATCCGTAGCATTATCAACCCCTCTTGCTATATCAGCTGATTGGGGGCGCAAAAGAACATCAATTTTAACAGTTTTCCAATGGAATCCTGCTTGTTCATAGCCAATGGTACGAATAGCACGGCGCGCTGCTGTACGAAAACGTGTAGGATTAATGAGTGGAAAGCTAGTTTCATCGTAGATGAATTCTTTATTTTTATCTTTTTTTAATAGCGTATCGGGAACACGTACTTCACCAGCGATAACAACACGGTTGACACTGACGAGCGTTTCACAGGCAACGCGTACTAACCATGGATCAGTACCAGTCTTTTCAGCTTCTTTATAGATCATATCAACGATTTCATCGGAAATACGATCACAAATTTTATCAGGATGTCCTTCCGATACCGATTCGCTCGTAAAAAGATAATCTTGATGCGGCATAGGAACTCCTTCAAAAAAGAAAACCAACGATTTAATTAATTGCTTACTAAAGTCGCTACCATTTGCTAATTCTGTAGCAAATCGTCAATGCAAATTTATATGAATAAAAGAGAAAAGATATAATTTTAATTTATAACTTATTTGTCACATCTTCCTCAGAAAGTGCTTTTGCCAAGTCAATAATTTTTCGACGCACTTTAGCATCAGATATATTTGTAAAAGCGCGCATGAGCTGAATCCCTTCGCTGCTAGAACAAAAGTCTATAAAATTGTGATCACTTTCGGCAAAACCCTCTACTTGTTGGGAGGTAATACCTTTATCAAAAAAGTAAGAAACAGGAACATCCATAATTTCTGCTATCGCTTGAAGACGACTGGCACCAATACGGTTTGTTCCTTTTTCATATTTTTGGATTTGCTGAAAAGTAATTCCTAATTTTTCACCTAGTTTCTCTTGAGTGAGTCCTAAAATATTACGACGTAAACGGATACGAGTTCCAACATAGATATCTATAGGGTCAGGTTTTTTTCTAGTTTCGGTCATAATGCAACTCTTTATTTCCAGCACTTTTCTTCTAAACCAACATCATATTTATGCGAAGCTGATTTATCATATAATTAAAACAATATGTAATATTTTTTCCCAATACTACTGGTACACGCAACATAATGCCGTACAAAGGGCACTTGAATCATTTAAGCTGTTTTGTAGAACCAAAACCAACACGACACAATAGCATAAGGATGAATAAGATAAAAGTAGAGAAAGTTCTGTATTCATTGCTTCCTATAGGGGTAATGGATGATGGAACTTGTGAATCAATAATGCCCACAGCATTTTGTCGAAGAGCTACAACGATTCGTCCATAAGAATCAATAACAGCTGATATGCCATTATTAGCTGCCCGTATGAGGGGGATTCCCAGTTCAACGGCACGAAGCTGTGCTTGTTGAAGATGTTGATAGGGTCCAGGTGTTACACCAAACCATGCATCATTTGTAATATTAATAATTGCTTGAGGCGGGGAGCCTTGAAAAGTCATTTCATGGGGAAATATTGCTTCATAACAAATTAAGGGTAGATAAGAAAATCCGTTTGGCATTGTAACAATTTTGCGCACACTTGCAGTACTATATCCACCAATATTATCGGCAAGGGTACGCAATCCAATTTTTTTCAATAAATTCTGATAAGGAAGATACTCACCAAAAGGAACCAAATGAAGTTTATCGGAGGTATTTAAAATATTACCTTGAGCATTAATGACTGCAATTGTATTAAAATATTGTGTTTGGGAATGAGGTAGATCATTGCTGGCGCGTATTGCTCCGATAATAGCCCATTGTTTAGGTTTTAAAAGAGAGGCAATGCGCATTGTGATAGATGAGTTATCATAAAGAAGGTAAGGAACGGAAGCTTCCGGCCATATGATAAAATCGGGTTCTGAATTTTGATCGGTTGTTGGTGTTGCACTTAGCTTCATATGCGCTTCCAACATAGCTTCTCGTGTATTATCACGCAATTTTATATTTTGTTGGATGGACGGTTGAACAATACGCACCCAATAAGCACTTTTTTGATCTTCAGCTGTGTTTTCTATAGTATGAAGACGATAAAACCCAAAACCACAGTGAATGAATATAAGTGATAAGCAAAGAGAAAGTGCCACTTTCTTTTTTTCATTCGTTAATAAAACAGTTGGCAAACTGTAGGCTAAGACAGCAAGAATATTCATTCCGTAAAGTCCTACGATTGCATCAGATTGCATGAACATTGGGGTTGGCATAGCTGTATAGCCAAGAGAATTCCATGGAAATCCTGTGAATAAAAACGCACGCAACCACTCGGATAATCCTAATGCAAAGGCTAAAACAAAAAAGCGTGCTATTCCTTTTGTCCATAATAAACCGACAATGAAACCAGAAAAAAACCAATAAAGAGAAAGGTAGAGTGGAGGGAATAAAATGGCTAATGGGACTGCCCAACCAAAAGAATCTGGATCTGTTAACAAAGCATTGCATAGCCACCAAAGGCCGCAAATAAAATAACTAAAACCAAAGGTTCCACAGCTTAAAGCGTAAGTAAAAAAATGTTTTTTATTGTTTTTGGTGGCCCGTATTGAGTCAAGTAAAACAATAAAGAGAGGGAAAGTTAAAAAGCAAAGAGGTGTTAAATAAAAGGGTGGAAGTGCAAAAGAAGTAAGAGCACCACACAGAAATATCCATGCTTGGCGCTTCCAGCCTGTAACAGAGAACAAAAAAACGATGAAATTGTTTAAAAACGCTGGACTATTCTTTAGGGATGGCATTGTTCTCAAGATTCTCATTTTTGGGAATGCGAAAAATGCGCAATCGTTTAATCCGGCGTTTATCAGCTTCTAAAATACGAAATCTATAGCCAGGTACAGCTTCGACAATTTCACCTTTAGCAGGAATGCGATCAAGAATGGAGACGATCAAACCACCAATAGTATCAACTTCATCACCATATTCCCCTACGATAAAATCAGGACCAAGAGCTTTCTCCACATCTTCTAGTTCAGTTCTTGCATCAACGAGCCATTTATTATTTGGTTCACGTACGATAGCATTGTCGACATTATCATGTTCATCTTCGATATCCCCAACGACTAACTCAACAATATCTTCCATTGAAACGAGACCATCTGTTCCTCCATGTTCATCAATAACTAAAGCCATTTGAGTTCGTGTAGTTTGCATCCGTGTTAATAATTTGCTCGCAAGCATAGAACTGGGAACAAAGAGAACTGTTCGGATCAAATCCAATTCACCGATTGGAGTATGCAAGTCTGTATGGTTTAATTGAAGCAAATCGGATTTTTGTTCGGTTTTTGTTGGGTTGATAATAAAGCGAGTGATGTAGTTAAGAATATCGCGGATATGGATCATGCCGCGCGGATCATCTAAAGTTTCAGCATAAACGGGTATACGAGAATGACCAATTTTTGCAAAACATTGAAGGGTTTCTCCAAGAGAGGTGTTTATTTCTAATGCTTCGATTTCAGAACGAGGTATCATAACATCATCCACGCGTGCTTCACGTAAGCGTAAAATGTTATGCAGCATAGTACGTTCTTCAGGTGAGAAGAGGGCGGTATCTTTTTCATTGTTAGTCGTGAGTGCAACGGTAAGATCATCGCGCAGTGACGTAGATGCACAATTACGACCCCGTAAGAATGAAAATAAATGATTCATCAGGGAATATTTCTCTGTATGATTCGTCTGTTGAGAGGGGTCTTTTTCATTATTAGAAGATGCTTGACTATTATTTTGTGCATTTATTTTGTTTGCCATGGTTTTGAAATCTTTTAGACTTTCTTTTTATAACAGATAAATAAGAGGCTTTAAATGGTATGCTGGTAATATTGATTTTAAAAGTTAAATTTTATCATTGATAGACAATTATGCGTAAGGATCTTTTATGGAAAGCTTTTGAAGAATTTCTCTTTCGAGCTTTTCCATTTTATATGCTTCATCATCAGTTTCATGGTCATAACCAAGCAGATGTAAGATACCATGAACAATCATATGCGTTAAATGATCTTGAAATGTTTTTCCTTCTTTCTCTGCTTCGAAAACAACAGTTTCTCGGGCAATAATAATATCACCGAGCATGGGACCAGGTTGATTTCCAGCTTTAAGTGGAAAAGCAGGAAAGGATAATACATTAGTGGATTTGTTTTTGTTGCGCCATTGTGCATTGATTTGTGCCATATGTTCATCATCCGTAAAAAGCAGGCTAATCTCGCTTACAACATTTTCCAATGAAACATGATGCATAGTTGCCATTAATGCTTTTTCAGTGATATTATAAAGCATTTTCTCATCATTCCACCCTGCGCTTTTAATCATTATATCAATAATAATCATGACGAATCAAATTCATTTTTTAATGCATCGCATGCGAATGATTTTTTTTTATTTTGTATTTCGGAATCACGATCATAAGCACGAACGATAGCAGCAACAAGTGGGTGGCGTACAACATCTTTTTCATCAAAATGCACAATTGCAATATTTTCTACATTTGAAAGAATGCGAATTGCTTCAATGAGACCTGATTTTTGCCCTGTAGGCAAATCAATTTGGCTTACGTCACCGGTAACAATCATACGCGTTCCTTCTCCAAGACGTGTGAGGAACATCTTCATTTGCATGGGGGTAGTATTTTGTGCCTCATCAAGAATAACAGCAGCATGGGCAAGTGTTCGTCCGCGCATAAAGGCGAGAGGAGCAATTTCTATGACACCAGAAGCTAAAATGCGTTCTATTTTTTCAGCGGGCATCATATCATAAAGAGCATCATAAAGTGGTCGTAAATATGGGTCGACTTTTTCTTTGAGATCACCGGGAAGAAAACCAAGATGTTCTCCAGCTTCAACAGCTGGACGTGAGAGAATAATTCGCTCAATGATACCACGTTCTAGAAGCATTGCAGCATGAGCAACAGCAAGATACGTTTTTCCTGTTCCTGCTGGTCCTACACCAAACACAAGTTCAGTATGCTCCATAGCGCTTATGTAAGCGTCTTGTGTTGGAGTTCTTGCATGAATTATTTTTTTATGGGTACTCAACCGTGCTGGTATACGTTTCGTTGCAGATTTGTGTGTTATTGTGTCTTCTTTCTGCTTCTTTGGTATATTTACCATAGCAATCGCTCCTTTTATATCTGATAAAGTGAGCTCTTGATGTGTTTTGGCACGTTCATAAAGCTGCTGCAATACATATTGCGCATGTTTTATAACAGAAATATTTCCACGGATTAAGACTTCATTACCACGCGGATGAATACTAAGTTCGAGTTTTTTTTCGATATAAGCGAGATTTTCGTCAAATTTACCAAAAACTGCTTTTGCATATTTATTATTTTCGAAAATCAAAACAACTTGGCTCACATCTGAAGCGCTTGTTTGTTTCAAGGTATCAGCCTTTTCAAGGGACATATTTACTTTTTCTTTAATACGCTTTATTTTTTCGGTTGAAGCTTTCAGCCTATTCTCCATATCTACATAAATATTGCACATTTTGTTAAGTAAACTTTATAAAAGACAATTTTTACAAAAAGTGCACGCTTTAGATGTAATCATTTTCTTTTAAAATAAAAGAGTTTTCAAAAATATTTATTTTTGAACAAGGTGTTAGAGGCATGTTTATCTATTTGTCACTTCACCAACAAAACTGTTTGAGCTTGCATTTTTAATATGAATTTCTATCACGCTACCTGTAGAGGCTTCTGTATCGACAACAACAGGTAAAAGCCAAGGGGAACGCCCTACCATTTGCCCTGAGTGACGTCCAGGTTTTTCGATGAGAACGTTCGTTTTCTGATCAATTTTAGAACGCAAAAACGCATTTTGTTGCTCAAGGAGAAGGGCTTGTAAATGTTGAAGTCGGGAATCTTTTACAGATTCATCAACATGATTTTTCATTGTGGCTCCCACTGTTCCAGGACGGGGGGAATATTTAAAAGAATAAGCTGAACTGTACTGTACTTGTTGAATAAGTTTAATGGTTTCTTCAAAGTCTTCATCTGTTTCTCCTGGAAACCCTACAATAAAATCGCCTGAAAAGGCAATATCTGGCCGTGCGTTTCGAATTTTTTCGATAAGATGAAGATAATGAGAGCTTTTGTGTTGTCTGTTCATGGCTTTTAAGATGCGATCTGAACCTGATTGAACAGGAAGATGGAGGTAAGGCATTAACATATCAAGATCTCGATGCGCGGCAATAAGGCTATCATCCATATCACGTGGGTGGCTGGTTGTGTAACGCAAACGCTTTAAACCATTGAGTTTTGCAAGATGATAAAGAAGATCGCCAAGACGCCAAGTTTTGCCATCAGCACTTTGTCCATGCCAACCATTGACATTTTGTCCAAGCAGCGTAATTTCTTTGACACCCGCTTCGATGAGTTGGCGGGCTTCCTCGGTAATTTGCTCGACAGACCGTGATATTTCAGCACCGCGTGTGTAAGGAACAACACAAAAAGTGCAAAATTTATCGCAACCTTCCTGTACTGTTAAAAATGCGCTAACACCTCGTTTTCTTACCGCATGTTTATTATGGGGCGGCAAATGAGCAAATTTATCTTCAACAGCATAGTCTGTTTCGATAATTTTTTTTCCTTGTTTTGCTTTTTCTAACAATTCTGGCAAGCGATGATACATTTGCGGACCAATAACAAGATCCACTGTTGGAGCACGGCGCAAGATTTCACTTCCCTCAGCTTGTGCAACACAACCTGTTACACCAACCATCAGGGGTTTATCAGGTGTGCGCTCTTGACGCATAACGCGCAAACGACCAAGATCAGAATAAAGTTTTTCTGCTGCTTTTTCACGAATATGACAGGTATTAACAAGAATAAGATCGGCATCATTGGGAATTTGTGTTGTCACATAGCCTTGCGAACTGAGGCTATCAGTCATCCGTTGGCTATCATAAACATTCATTTGACATCCATAGGTTTTGATAAAAACCTTTTTAGGAGCAACAGGAGGCGTATTTTTAGGATTTACTTTATTCATAGCGCATGTGTAAATGTTTTTTACACAAATCTCAATCTATTTGCTTAAAAGTTTTTTGCATGATAATTGCATCACCACGACCATTTTTTGACGCGTAGTAGGCAAGACGTTCAGAAATTTTTTGAAATTCAAAGCGTTGATAAAGGTTCAAAGCAGAAAGATTTGTGGCTTCTACTTCCAAGAATAATTTTATAGCGCCCTTGTCGTGAAGATGGTGAACTGTACGATCGATAAGAAAGGTACCAATTCCTTGTTGACGATAATGAGGATGAACAGCAATTGTGATGATTTCTGCTTCATCAAGGATGAGACGGCATAGGCAAAAGCCTAAAATTTGATCAGAGCGATCAATGAGAAAAACTTTGTATCCGAAGATAGAGTGATCTGTTAAGAAATTATCAAAAGCTTGTTTTTCCCAAGAAGGGGTAAAACAATGTTGATGAATTTGATGAAGAGAAGCACTATCATTAACTTGTAGCGGAGCAATTCCAAAAATCTTTTTTGTCAATGAAAATTTGGGCATTATTTTTTTTGTGGCAAAGCAAAATTGGTTTGTTGTTTTGCATCAGCGCTGCGTAGATAGAGTGGGCGAGGCGAATTTTTTGATTGTTTGTTTGCAGCAAGATAAGCATAGTTTACAATATCGGCCGCTTCGCAGGGGATTTTTTCTAGGACAATTTTTTCGTGTATTTTATGGTTTTTAATATGTTCCATAACGACATCAGCAGCTGGGCCAGTCAGTCGGGTTTTTTTGGGCAAATCTTCGAGGATATTTTCAATTGTTTTTAATCCCGGCTCTCCCAAAGGTGTGAGATCATTATGAAAATTTTGATGGTAGAACATTCCTCTCCCTGCTTCAATGACAACAGTAATTGCCGATACTGTACTTTTACTGTTTATGACTTGTGCTGCTAACGCTTCAAGAGCACTCACTCCAACAGCTGGTATTTCAAGTGCTAATGCCAAAGCGCGTGCTGTTGCAACACCGACACGTACACCAGTAAATGATCCAGGTCCAATATTGACAGCAATACGCTCAACTTGATCAAGCGTCATATCGGCTTGTTTCATTATTTGTGTAATCTGCCCAATAATTTTTTCGGCATGTCCTTTGTTCATGCGTTCATTGATACGCGCAATAACAGATTTATGACGAATAAGCGCAACAGCACAATAAATTGAAGCAGTATCTATAGCAAGGATAAGCATAAAAATATTTTAGTTGAATAAAACGATAAATAAAAGTCCTGCTGTATTTTTAATCTTTTCATTATCGTATATTTCATTTGTAAGAAAGTTACTAGTGCCAATAAGCAACAATATCTTTTTATGAGATAGAACGAGATGTTAATTTAATCCCTATTATTTCACTTTTTGAATGAGTACCTTGAGTATTGTAAGATTCTCTTATTTTAAATTTACTTATGGTGAAACAATTAAATTTATTAGCTTGTATATTACAAGCGGAGTTAGCGTATGAATCAAAACTCCTTTCACGAATCATTTAAATGTAAGGGTTGTCACAACTTTTAAGCTATCAAATAGTACGTTGATGCCACTTGTATCACATAGTAAGTAAAAGTAATTTAAAAGAGGAAAAGTCATGACCTCACATTTTTTCCAAATAAGAATATATTTTATCAGTCTTTGTATAAAAACCTCAGCGTAATGAGAGCAGATGAAAGAAATGGTATTGTTTTGTATGAGTTACGTATTTTGATACTACCCCGTTGCAAATCATTATGGACTGAAAAGCAAAATTGACAGTTTTCACTTAAATATCAGCTCTTTCAATTTTTTGTATAGAATAATGGGCAATATTTTAGAACTTTTTCTGGTTTATGAAAGAACTTATTTTAATAATAATGAGGACTTTGGGTTGATTGCATACTACGTTGAAAAAATAATAATCAATGCACATTTTAAAATGTTATATGATTTAAATCATTCAATTGTATCATAATAAGGCTACAAATACCGAGAATAATTATGGAGCAGGTTGAAGCCAAAATGACGCGCCATCCTGCTTTTTTTAGTGATCGGATATCAACACCTAATCCTAGTGCAGCCATTGAGATAACAGTAAACAACTGGGCAATAAATTTGATGGGATTGATAGCCTTTTCAGGGATAAGACCACTTGAGCGAACAAGCATCATGATAATAAAGCCAATGATAAACCATGGGACGAGGGTATGTAAACGCAAGCGTGTTTCTGCTGATCGGCGATAAATGATTGATAGAGTAAAAATAACAGGGCCTAACATGAGAACCCGTACTAATTTGACAATTGTTGCAATTTGAACACTTAGAAAAGAGATAGGTGCTGTTGCTGCTAAAACCTGTGGTACAGCATACACAACCATGCCAGCAAGCACACCATATTGGCTAAATGACAAATTCAGAGATGGATGTAAAAAGGGTAGAAATAAAATAATAAGAATTCCTAAAAGAGCAGTGAAGGCAATTGACGCGGCTACATCGTCATGTTTTGCTTTTATAACAGGTGCAACGGCGACAATAGCTGAATTGCCACAAATAGCATTCCCACAAGCGACCAGCATTGCCAAATGTGTAGAAAGCCCGAAAAGTCGGCCGATGGCAAAGCTCAGGATAATCGTTACGAATATCACGAATATGATACTAGCAAGCAAATTCCAGCCAGCTGAAAGGACTGCGTTAATGCTAATGCTTGCTCCTAGAAGAACGATAGCAATTTCGAGAAGTGTTTTTGCACAAAAGGTGATACCTTTTTGAAAATATGTTGGCAAAGAAAAACAACTACGGATAATTGATCCTAGAAGAATTGCCAAAACAAGGCTTTCAAGCCACGCTTCCGTGAAAAACTGTTTTTCTACAACTTCTAAGCCATAAGCTAAGGCTGATATGAGTAAACATACTAAAATACCAGGACCAAAGTCGTTTAAAAGTGAGAGATTTTTCTTGATCATTTTAATATTCCCCCGTCATTAAAGAGCTAAAGGTTAAGAAGAAAAAGTTTTAAAGATTTGTTCTTGCTTGTACAGCTGCTGCTAAAGTTCCATCATCAAGATAATCAAGCTCACCTCCTACAGGAACACCATGAGCAAGTCGCGTAATTTTAACTGGAAAATTAGAAAGCTGATCAGTGATATAGTGAGCAGTTGTTTGACCTTCGACAGTCGCATTGACAGCAAGAATAATCTCCGTAATAGGGTTTTGTACAACACGCTGTATTAAGGTGGCAATGTTGAGTTCGTCAGGACCTATTCCATCTAAGGGGGAGAGTCGTCCACCCAACACATGATAACGTGCGGCTAAAGTTTTTGCGCGCTCAAGGGCCCACAGATCAGCAATATCCTCAACAACGATGATTGTTGTATCATCGCGGCGCAAATCTGTACAAATTGAACAAGGATCAATGGTATCGACATTTCCACAAACAGAACAAATACCGACTTTTTCGATAGCTGCTTGTATAGCCGCTCCCAAAGGCTCCAGCAATGTCTCCTTTTTTTTGATAAGATGAAGCGCAGCACGACGCGCTGAACGTGGACCAAGACCTGGTAACCGTGATAAAATCTGAATGAGACGTTCAATCTCAGGTCCTGCAATGTATTTAGACATATTTTTGTCTCACGGGAAAAAACCGTTTCATTAAAATGGAAGCTTGAAACCTGATGGGAGTGGTAGCCCTGCCGTTATACTTTTGGTTTTTTCTTCTATTGCAACTTCGATTTTTGTTCTTGCTTCATTATAAGCTGCCATAATGAGATCTTCAAGAATTTCACCTTCCTCAGGTTTGAGTAATGAAGGATCAATTTGAATTGCTGTTATAATATTTTTGCCATTTAAAGTGATATTGACGAGACCACCCCCTGCAGTGCCCACAGCTTGCAGATTAGCTATTTCCTCCTGAATCTTCTGCATTTTTTCTTGCATTTCTTTGGCTTTTTTCATCATGCTCATCATTTCACGCATAGGAATAGGTATCCTTATTCATCATTGATATCATTTTTATTTTTAAAAATATCAGCATTTTTAAAGGTATTGGAGAGTAAATCAAGATCATTTTCTTCTTTATTGAGTCGAATATCGACAATTTTTGCTTCTGGGAAATGATTGAGGATTTTCGCAATATCAGGATCTGTTTCTGCATTAGAAAAAAGAGTCTTTTGAATCGCTATACTTTCCTCCTGTAAGGTTGGGCCACCTCCTTCATTAACAAAAGTTATTGTCCAGCGTTTTTCTGTCCATTGAGATATCTTTTTTTCTATATCATGAGCAAGAAATTGTGGGGTATTTTCAGAAAGTCTTAAGGTAATATGCCCAGCTTCAAAAGAAACAGGATGAACAAATTCTTTAATAAGGAGTTTGAAAGGAGTGTCATTATGCTGTTCGGCTAATTGAACAATATCGTGCAAAGAATTAATCACGAGAGTTTTAGGTTCAGTAATCTTTTCTGTTGTTTGCGTGACAGAATGCGATAAATTTACAATCTTTTCAGAAAGATCAGTAGATGGAGAAGTTTCTAGAATTTCTGTTACTTCTTGGGCGTTGATTTTGTCATGGTTTTGATTTTTAACTAAATTTTCCGGTTGTAAGGAATGATCTAATTGGTTTTTCAAAGAGCTTTTAAAATCTGATTGATCGGGTAATGTATTTGAAACGCTCGAGGAAGCATGGGCTCCGATCATTGTTTCTTTTGTTATATTATTTGCATTTGTAGATTCTTGATGAGAAGAGTTTTTAACCAGTGTGAGAGGCGTTTTTTCTTGCGTAAGCTTTTTTAAAGCCTCATCAAGAGTTGGTAAGTCAGCCGTGTGAGCAAGACGAATTAAAAGCATTTCAGCGGCTTGAAGAGGACGTGCAGTTTGATTAACTTCCTGTAAACCTTTGAGTAACATTTGCCAGTTTCGGGATAAAATAGGAACGGAAAGTTTTTTTGAAAAGTCTAAACTTCTTAAACGTTGTTCTTCAGTTAGAGAGAAATCTTCCACTATTTCTGGTGTAAAACGTAAACGTGTGACCAGATGATTAAAATCGGCTAGTTCTGTCAATATAGTAAGAGGATCAGCACCTGCTTCATATTGACTGCGTAATTCATGTAACGCATTGACAACATCGCCCTTCATAATAAATTCAAAAAGATCAATGATACGTGCTTGATCCGCTAATCCTAACATTGTACGCACCGCAATAGCATTAACATTGCCATTGCTATGGGCGATTGCTTGATCAAAAATGGATAATGCATCACGTGCTGATCCTTCTGCAGCACGGGCAATCATAGAGAGTGCTTGATCTTCTACTTCTACCTTTTCATATTTCGCAATTTGACGCAAATGTGCACTCAAAGCTTTTGATTCAATACGTCGCAAATCAAAACGTTGGCAACGCGAAAGAATTGTAATAGGAACTTTGCGAATTTCTGTTGTGGCAAAAATAAATTTCACATGGGACGGTGGTTCTTCAAGAGTTTTCAATAAACCATTAAAGGCTTGTGTTGAGAGCATATGTACTTCATCTATAATATAAACCTTATAGCGTGCAGAAACAGGACGATAGCGTATTTGTTCAATAATTTCACGAATATCATCAATGCCCGTATGAGAAGCGGCATCCATTTCTATAACATCAATATGGCGTCCTTCGATAATTTGTGTGCAATGTTCTCCAAGAGAGTCCAATACGGTTGTTGGTTGATCAATATCTTTTGTTTTATAATTAAGCGCACGTGCCAAAATACGTGCTGTTGTGGTTTTACCTACGCCACGAATCCCTGTTAACATCCACGCTTGTGCAATACGACCTTTTTCAAAGGCGTTGGTGAGAGTACGCACCATAGCTTCCTGACCAATGAGGTCAGAGAAGTTTTTTGGTCGATATTTACGAGCAAGAACACGATAGGCTGTTTCTACCGGTAAATTTTCCATGAGTATTTCCAACTTCGAAGTTCTTTATGCGTACATTTTGATAATACAAAAGCATAGATCAATACTGTAGTCTCATATAAAAGGATTTTTTCTTAATCAAATTATTTATGGGACAATTTGTTTAAAAATAACAAAACCCCTTCATTTGCTGCATACAAATGCTGCTCTGAAGATTAAAAATACCTCGCTAAAAGACAGCATAAAAAATAATTTCTTCAGCAAAATAGGAGGTTGGAACGATGACCCGTACCAGAACTCGTTGGGGCTGCTTCTTTCCAGACCTGACCCAGTTGGCGAGTAGTTCGTCCACCACCAACCTCCCAAGCTCATATTGTCGATTTGGAATGAAAAATCAAGATCAGAAACGAAAAATATCCTAAGAACGACGAAGAATTTTCCTTTGCGTTTAATTTATTGACATATAAACAACAAAGAGATTGTGGATTTACCAGTTTTTATAGCAGTAGCTCTTCATATTTATTTGGTATGAAAATATTTTTTCGCTTAAGATAGTCTGAATGTATAATTATTCTCATTCGCTGAAACATGTAAGAGTTTTAGGATAGATACATCTGTTCTAAAACTACGAAATTGAATCATCAAAAATTTACAACAGTCAAAGAAGCAAATAAAGCAGATAGATCATGTAATTGGCTAACATTCGAAAGTCAGGGGGGAAGAGTGCTATTTAAAGAATTATAAAATATTGCTTTAATGGTGTTGCTCCTCTATACAAAACAGAACATCCCAAACAGAACAACTTAATGTTGTACATTCATAGGCTTTTTAAAGAGCTATTGCTCAATACTCTTAACTATATTTCAAACGCCACTCATAATAGTATACATGCTTCCCTTGAGTTATAAATCTATTGTTGCACTACCCTCTTTATGCTTAATACAAAGTATAAATTTTAGCCCTCATGCTATTTAACAACTCCCAATGTTGCGATCCCTTGTACTTGAGAGGCTTTATAAGAAGCATTTTTATTCCTTTTTTTAATCGTTTTTACTCACACACCAATCCCATTTGTAACTTTCGAGGAAACGATTTTAATGGATTCAATATGAGATTTAAGATGGGAGGATCTTACTTTATTCGTGGTTTTAATTCAGTGTAAGAAAATCAAAGTTTTATAATGATAAGCCAGTATCTTAAATATCTTATAAGAGCACCACCTCTTTTAACATAATATAAATATATAAATACTGAGTAGATGTTATCGCTCTTTTTTTGCGTGCTTGTTCTTTTAATTAAAAAACATTGATGTTCATCACAAGGTGGGTCAATATATGAAGTTTCATTATTTGAGAAAAGATTTCATATATTTTTTAAGGGGCTGTACTCATACAAGAGGAGATGCAACATTCAACGCTATAGAAATAAGGGGATACGGATTTTATAAGCATAAAAATGGTTCTTATTCGATATAAGCGACATTTTATAGTTTCAAATAATATATTCTTTAATAAGGAGGGAAAAGCGAGATAATTTTTATAAAAAGCTGAATGAGTATGACTTAAAGTGCAGTGAGGAATGCATCTGTAGAGCAAATTTTACTTTTCCGTTTATCTAAGTGATTTGGGTACGATGTGCTTTATATCACTTAAAATGAAGCAGTTGCGAAGAGAGAAGCATATTCTTATTAAAAAAATAGCTCTGATAGTAGAAAATACAGAACAATTTAAATTTAGTCTTTTAGTTTTCGCAAAAGTTCCTTAATATCTAACCTTATGAGCAACTTAAGGTTTGTCATATTAGGATAAAAACACCTCTTCAGCGATAAGTTTTAATGGCTCATTATGCCCTATTTTGAAAAAAATACCTGAAAAAAGAATAACTCTACTCAAATTTAGATGTTATAGAATATTGTTAATCATAATCTCCTGTGTCACAATTTGTTCCAACAACTTTTTTCTTCGTAATATTTTTAAAAATATAATGTCCTGACGAAGGAAAACTTATATGAAGAGATTTTATATTTTTTAGGATAAAGATCTTCTTTTCTTTATCATGGGTTATTTTCTTTTCATCATCAACAGCAATTCTCAATTTGTTTAAATCAGAAGGGGTAGAGTACGATAAAGTAAAGGATACTTTCTTTGGTTCAAAGATACTACAAGAGTATTCAGCTCCTTGATGGATTGTATCGGATGGTATGATCACAACACTTTCATCCAGCCCAAAATTCCATTTTCTCTCACCAAAGCCAGCAAACGCACCACTAGAGTGGGCGAGAATATTTGCGGCTAATAATCCTTGCATGAAGATTTTTTTCATTATCCTCTCCTTTTTCTAAAGTGAGGTGAATCATAAATCAATTTTTATAAAGATAAAAGCTCAAACTTAACGCTAAAATCAGGGTTGAGTTGCATTTTCTAGTTTTAAACCATGTTCAGACTGATATCAGTCTAAGAAATTTGAATGCTCTATCATGTATAATAATTTGAATTGTTTTGAGAGCTAATTTAGAAGTTCGTTATCTTTATTGGAATATTGTCAGAGGAAATGACTTTTCTCAAGAAGCTCTCTTTGAATATATAAAGGGAAATAGATGGTACAAGCGTTTTTATTTTTGGTTACTGTGTTTTTTACACTGGTTTTTATACGAGTTGAAGTGCTTTTTATCATGATATAATTTGTGAAAAAATATTATGGCAATAATTTATATATTCTTTTATGAGCCGTTTTTTCTTCTTCAGTTTTTATGAAGGGTGTTGAGTAGAAAAAAACCGAGCTCTTTCAAGATACGTTGCATTATGAAATTTTTACGATGCTCTTTGATATCAGCAAAGAATGATAGCAGCCTAATTGCTTTTATATATACGATGTTCGATCGTTTTGTGCTGGATAAGTACCGATAATACGCAGTTCTGCAGAAAAGAAAGATAATTCTTCTAAGGCAAGTTTCATCATCGGGTCTTTAGGATGCCCTTCAATATCAACAAAGAATTGTGTTGCATTGAAATTTCCACCAATTTGATAGCTTTCTAATTTTGTCATATTGATACCATTCGTTGCAAATCCTCCCATAGCTTTATAGAGAGCAGCGGGGACATTGCGCACTCGAAAAAGAAGACTGGTGATGATTTTTTCGCCATTTTGAGGTTTGGGGACATGTCGTTTGGAGCGTGAAAGGATGACAAAACGGGTAATATTATGAGGGTTATCTTCAACATCTCTTTCAAGAATATCAAGTCCATAGAGTTCTGCTGCGATTAAAGGTGCTAAGGCAGCCTGTGAACGTTTAGCATTTTTTTTAATAAATTTTGCAGCTCCAGCGGTGTCAGCAGAAACAACAGGTTTCCAACCGTTGTTTCGTATGATTTTTCGGCATTGTGCAAGGGCATGCGTATGGCTGTGGACGGTTTTAATTTCGTCATGTGTAACGCCGGGTAAAACCATGAGTTGAAAATGGATAGGTAAAAAATATTCATCAATAATATAAAGAGATGACTGCGGTAAAAGATGATGAATGTCTGCAACGCGTCCCGCAAGGGTATTTTCAATAGGGATCATAGCAAGATCAGCTTTCCCGCTTTCCACTAAATTAAGGGCGTCTTCGAAAGTAGCAGAGGGAACAGCATCCATATTGGGGAACATATTGGAGCAAGCAATATGGGAATTAGCGCCGTATTCTCCTTGGAAAGAAATTTTATTGGTTTTTTTAAGTATTTTCATGCTAAAATCTCACAAACTCTATCGAGATCATGTTGTGTGTCTACACCTAAGGGAATTGTATCGACTATTTCCACATCAATACGCATGTTGTTTTCTAATGCACGTAATTGTTCAAGTTTTTCACGTTTCTCAAGTGGTGAGGGTTTGAATGATACAAATTTCTCAAGTGCTTCGCGCCTATAGGCGTATATTCCAATATGGTGATAAAGAGGACCGTCTCCATAGGGTGCTGTGGCGCGCGTAAAATAAAGAGCACGAAGGCGATTTTGAGAAAGCGGTGTACCAATGATTTTGACAACATTGGGATCTCTTGTTTCATTTTCTTCAATGAT
Organism: Bartonella sp. CL162QHHD; assembly: GCF_042195435.1. Lineage (NCBI taxonomy): Bacteria > Pseudomonadati > Pseudomonadota > Alphaproteobacteria > Hyphomicrobiales > Bartonellaceae > Bartonella > Bartonella sp. CL162QHHD. The sequence continues at coordinate 23,477 of NZ_JBHIOG010000064.1, read as the reverse complement.
TTTGGCACCCAAGGTTGCAATATCAGTAAAGCTATTTTCTAAAGGGCGTAGCGCACGAATGATTTCACGAGGCATTATTGTTGGTAAGTCACCTTGTACATTTAAAATGGCATTATAACGTTGTTCCGGATCAATGCGCATTAAAGCTTCATAAATACGATCAGATCCAGACTTATGATCACCTCGTGTTATGATATATTCATGTCCATAATCTGCAACAGCTTTAGCGATATCATTATGATCTGTTGCAACGATTGTACGTCCTATTCCAGCTTTTTTGGCTTGTTCTGCGACATGAACAATCATCGGTTTTCCGCCAATTTCAGCGAGAGCTTTTTGAGGAAGACGGGTTGAGCCTATACGGGCAGGAATAAGAATAATTGGTTTAAGAGCCATTGTAAGATTCCAAATGTCATCTGTGATGCATTTATGATGTTGTGTGTTATAAAGAAAAAGCTTAGACTAAAAATGGTAATGAAACCGTGAACATTTGAGTTTTTATGAATCGCCGGAGATTTATTTATTTTATTTGTGCTTGTTTATGTGTGCTGGTCGCTGTTGTGGGGATTTCCACACTCAGCAATATAATTTACGATCATCCTACATCAGTCCAATATCATCATACAGTTGCCAAGAATGATATATTTCAAGAAAAACAAAAAGCACCTGATGTTTCCCTATCACTAAATAGCCGCCTTCAACAAGGCAATTTTGAAAATGGCCGTAAAGTTTTTCGCCAATGTGCCATATGCCACACATCTGGACGCAATGAAGCAGGGCGTGTTGGTCCAGTCCTCTGGGAGATTGTTAACCGCCCTTTGGCATCAGCAGCAGGTTTTGCTTATTCACGGGCATTACGTGCTCATTCTGATCAAAAATGGGATTTTGTAACGTTAGATCGTTATTTACATTCTCCACGTGAAGCTTTTCCTGGGACCATTATGTCTTTTCGTGGAATTAAAAATGATCAAGATCGTGCCGATCTTTTGCTTTATTTACGCAGTTTATCCGATCATCCTGTTCCTTTACCAATGGATAATAATAAAGCGAACGAGCCAAATTAACTTATACCATAGATGTTAATTTTAGAAAGAAGTCTGACTTTTTGTAATTTTAGTTTCACGGTTTTATAAAAAGAGCTCTTATTGATGTTTTGTTAGGGGGAACGCCCCTCACGCAAAACAGAACACATTTAACATTGCATATTTACTCGCTTATTTTAAAGAGATCTTTTATAAAAATGCACTCTTTACACTGTCGTCTGTGGATTGGTTTTCAAGATTTGTTTGCTTCACTTTTTCTACATATACTTGTCTGTGAAATTATTGCTGAAGGATTATCAATTCATGAGCCGCAGTTTTCTGCTTCTGAATGCAATAATTATGTAATTAAAGCTCTCCATGAGGTTTATCTCAATCCTTCTATACACATCAATCCCTATGTACTTTTACATCAATTTCCATGTATCAGAGACAATTGATTGTTCTTATACGTGCAATGATCCTAAGCTGCATTTTATGATGCTTGATGAATAGACGTTTTCTCTTGAGGTTAGAGGTGTAGGTACAGATCATTGACCTTCTATAGTATCAATCACTAAAATATGACTTAGATTATTTATTTATAGGTTATGGTTTGAAGTAAGCACTTTCATGTGAAACAATTTTCATGTGTGAATAGTAAAATAGTTGAATAGAGTTCTGCTGATTGTATTTTTATCTACGTTGAAAATTTTTTACACAAGAATACTGATGGCAGCTAAGTTTGCACGAGTCTCTGTCCATTTATAGACGATGACATGAAATTATACTGATAATCCATTATAGAGAATTATTTTTTCACAAAAGGTTTTCCATATTTGTGATAAATTTAATAGGTTTCATTGGTTACAATGTTTCGATGACTTGCGATAAAATATTAGTATTTTAATACATATTGCGAGAGTGCTAAAAGTTAGTGGAAGAGAGGACATAATCATAATTCTCCAAGCTTCTTAATAACTATGGCATTTTCTTTATAATTTGAGTGTTTATAAGTAATAATATTAAATTGCGCTAATAATCCATTATAGAGAAGAATCTTTCCTACTAATGGCTCTCCGATGTTTGTGATCATTTTAATAACTTCCATTGCTTGTAGGGTCCCAATAACGCCAGGTAAAACACCGATTATTCCAGTTTCAGCGCATGTTGGGATAGTCCCGTGAGCTGGAGGGGTGGGAAATAAATCGCGATAGTGAGGATTATTGTCTTTATACGGCATAAGGACGGTTAATGAGCCATTAAAACGTTCTACAGCACCACTTATTAAGGGTTTTTTGCATTGGGCAGCGTGATCAGCAAGAAGATAGCGTGTCGTAAAATTATCACTTCCATCAACAATGATGTGGTAAGCATTGAGCAGTTTATCCACATTACTTTTATCTAAGCGTAGGGTGTGTTTTTCAACTACAACATGGGGATTTATTGCTTTTATAGTGGTTTCAGCACTGTCTGTTTTGCTTTTGTTTATTGCATTTGTTTTATGAATAACTTGGCGTTGTAAATTGGAAAGTGAAACGATGTCGTTATCGACAATTCCAAGGGTTCCTACACCTACGGCAGCCAAATAGGTTAAGACAGGAGCACCAAGACCACCAGCACCCACAACAAGAACACGTGCTTTTTTTATCTTTTGTTGTCCTACACCACCAATCTCAGGCAAAATGATGTGGCGTGCATAGCGTTCGATTTCTTTGTTGTTTAATTTTGTATCTGTTTCTTTTGTCATAAATTTTCTCTTGTCATAGTTCTTTTATTGTTTACTAAGTTTATGATGCTTAGACCAGTCTGCTTTTAGGATAGGGAGGATTTATTTATGAAAATTGCCATTCAGATGGATCATATTTCAACAGTTCGGATTCAAGGAGATACGACATTTGCACTCGCTTTAGCAGCACAAGAACGTGGACACTCTCTCTTCCATTATACACCAGATCGTTTATCTCTGTATGATGGTTGTGTGATTGCACGACTAGAGCCATTGATTGTACATGATAAAGAGGGAAGCCACTATCAATTAGAAAAGCCTGTTCGCACGGAATTAACAGATATGGATGTGGTTCTTTTACGCCAAGATCCACCTTTTGATCTCAATTATATCACAACGACTCATTTGTTAGAACGTATTCATCCTAAAACACTCGTTGTGAATGATCCGGCATGGGTACGCAACAGTCCAGAAAAAATTTTTGTGACTGAATTTTCTGATCTGATGCCAGAAACATTAATTACCAAAGATATTGAAGAAATAACAGCTTTTAGAGAGACATTTGGCGATATTATTGTTAAACCACTTTATGGAAATGGGGGCGCTGGTATTTTTTATTTAAAACAAGATGATCGCAATTTAGCATCATTGTTGGAAATGTTTTCAGAAATTTATCACGAACCTTTTATTGTTCAGCGCTATTTAGAGGCAGTACGAAAAGGAGATAAAAGGATTATTTTGCTTGATGGTACACCTGTTGGAGCTATTAATCGAATTCCGACAGAAACAGATGTGCGCTCTAATATGCATGTTGGAGGCCGCGCGGAAAATGTTGAGTTAACAAAACGTGATTATGAGATTTGTGAACGCATTGGTCCAGCTTTAAAGGAACGAGGTCTTCTTTTTGTGGGGATTGATGTGATTGGAGATTATATAACAGAAATTAATGTGACGTCTCCTACGGGAATTCGTGAAATTAAACGCTTCTGCGGTACAGATGTTGCTCATTTGTTTTGGGATGTTATTGAGTTCAAGCGTTCAAATGAATTTATTTGACAGAGGACAAAAACATGGTTTTAAAAAATGATCCATGTTGTTTTTTATATTTGTTATGTTGCAAATGTGAACTAGAATGACCGTATGATATAAATTAAGAGGCTTTATCCTCAATTTTTAGGGAGCTTATAGATGAACAGAGTATTATCAATTGGAGTGGGATTGTTTTTTGCGCTACTGCTGTCAGCAAATGGAGGCAATGCGCGCGATCAAATACAGATTACTGGTTCATCTACAGTTTTACCTTATCAAAAGATTGTTGCTGAAACATTTGGAGAAATTTATCCTCATTTTAAGGTTCCTGTTATCGAATCGGGTGGAACAGGAGCTGGTATTAAGGAATTCTGCCGTGGTATTGGGGAGAACACTGTTGATATTGTTAATGCTTCGCGAGCAATGAAACCGAGTGAATTACAGTCTTGTTTTGATGCTGGTGTAAAAGATGTTGAGGAAATACGTATTGGGTATGATGGCATTGTTTTTGCAACTGATATTAAGGGACCTGATTGGAAATTACAGCCAGTAGATGTTTATAAAGCCCTTGCTGCTCGAATTATTATAGACGGAAAGTTGCAACCGAATAATGTTTTGAAATGGAGTGCAGTCAATAGTGCTCTTCCTGATTGGACGATAGCAGCGTATATTCCTGGGGAGAAGCATGGGACACGTGAAGTTTTTGAGGAAAAATTACTTACTAAGGGGTGTAAAGAGAGTGGGGCAGTTGAAGTGATGAAGTCTTTAGGAATGGATGATAAGGAGATACACACTGCTTGTATTGCGGTACGTAAGGATGGAAAAGCGGTTGATATTGATGGTGATTATTCTGAAACATTTGCGCGTCTAACTTCTAATAAAACAGGGGTTGGTATTTTTGGTTTGTCTTTTTATCAAAATAATGCTGATAAACTAAAAGTTGCCGATATTAACGGTTTTGCGCCAACAGTTGAGACGATTTCTAGTGGACAATATCCGGTTTCTCGTCCGCTTTTTTTCTATATTAAGAAAGCACATTTAGGTATTATTTCAGGTTTGCGAGAGTATGTTGACTTTTTTCTTTCTGATCAAATGATTGGTCCAGAGGGTCCTTTGGCTGAATATGGTTTGATTGTTTCTCCTGAAAAGGAGCGTCAAGCACAGCGTTCTGATTTTTCTGCTGGTCGAGTAATGACATTGAAATAACTTGCAGGGAAAATTTGTTGGATTTCTGGGATAGGGAATTTGGATGCTATTTTTTTATAAAAACTGAAAGATAAAATGCGCATTTCCTTTATTATTTTGTTATTATTGATTTTTGGATTTTGTGGTTTTTGTATTTCTTATATGCGAGCACGCATTCTTGAATACAGACAACATAAAATGCATTCTCGTGCGTATTATTATGGCTGGTGGACATTTTTGATTACTGTTATTCCAGCTTTTATTTTTTTAATTGTTTGGGATGCTGGGAGTACAATTTATTTAGAATATAATGCCTCTCGAGAGCTTGAGGCGTATAGTGCGCATGTAACAGAGCCTGTAAATCACGATCTACTTTGGGAGACACTTCGAAGTCTCGTCAAAAAGATTCATCGCTTTGAGGGGAATCTTTCTACCGCTTCCTATAAGGAAGTGCAGGCACAATTACTCGCGAAGGGATGGATTTTACCCGATGAAGCATCAGATGATGTGTTCAAAATAGCACAGTCGTGGGTATTTTCTTCTGAAAAGCTTAAATTTATAGGTTATGTTTTCCTTTTTGCTATTGCGTCCTTTGGTTTTATCTGTGGAATGATGCAAATTGCGCCTCATCAACGTGCGCGTAATAAGGTTGAATCTTTTATTATTATTGGATTGATTTGTGCATCTATTGTTGCAGTCTTGACAACAATAGCCATTGCGCTTTCTATGCTTTTTCAGACAGTAAGCTTTTTTCAGTCTGTATCCTTTTCAAGTTTCTTTTTAGGAACAGTTTGGGATCCACGTTTTTCCGCGAGCGGTTCAGGCGATGAAGTAGGACAATTTGGTTTAATACCGCTTCTTGCTGGTACGCTTTATATTGCATTTGTTGCCATGCTTTTTGCTGTACCTATAGGACTATTTTCAGCTCTTTATATGGCTGAGTATGCTTCTGCGCGATTGCGAGCAATTGTGAAGCCATTGTTAGAAGTTCTTGCTGGCATTCCAACCATTGTTTATGGCTTTTTTGCTTTGAAGGTTGTGGGACCATTTTTACGAGATCTTTCTGTTTCTCTCTCAGGTGGGGTTGGTTTTATTATGGCACAAAGTGTTTTGACCGCTGGAGTTGTGATGGGAATTATGTTGATACCTTTTGTTTCCTCTTTATCGGATGATGTTATTACGGCTGTTCCACGCATTTTACGTGAAGGTTCTTATGGTTTAGGCGCAACGCAATCTGAAACAATTAAAAAAGTTGTTATACCAGCAGCACTTCCAGGGATTATGGGGGCTATTTTGTTGACGGCATCGCGTGCAATTGGAGAAACAATGATTGTGGTTTTGGCGGCAGGTGTTGCAGCAAACTTAACACTCAATCCTTTCGAAGCAATGACTACGATGACTGTTAAGATTGTTAATCAATTGACCGGTGATTTTGAGTTTAATTCTCCACAAACTCTGGTGGCTTTTGCCTTAGGGATGACGCTTTTTGTTATGACACTTTTGATGAATATTCTGGCTCTTTATATTGTGCGTAAATATCGGGAACAATATGAATGAATGAAGATTTTTTTCCTCGTCGCAATATTAGTCTCAAGCGTCGATATTGGGCTGAACGTCGTTTTCGTGCCTATGGTTTGATTGCCATTTTTATTGGTTTGTTTTTTTTATTTGCGCTTTTATGGTCTATCATTAGTCAGGGTTATACAGCTTTTTTTCAAAGTGAAATGACATTGTCGATTTATTTGGATGAAAAGATCATTGATCCAAGTGGTCAACGTAAAACAAAACCACAAGTGCTCATGACGGCGAATTATCCACTTCTTGTACGCAATGCTTTAGCAAAGAAACTTAATATCAATCAAAATGATCGAGCCTCTCTTCGGGACGTTAACCGTATGTTTTCAAATGGTGTCCGCGTTCAACTACGTGAAATGGTGACAAAGAATCCAAAATTGATTGGCACAATGCAAAAAGTTAAAGTTTTGGCATCTGCGGATATTGATTCTGCTTATAAGGGACAGATTGATCTGCGTGTAGCAGAAAAAAACCGTAAAGTTTCTAATCGACAAGTGGAATGGATAAAACGTTTAGCGCATGATGGTACGCTTCATAAAACATTTAATATTGGTTTTTTTACATTTGGCGCTTCAAGTCGTCCTGAGACTGCGGGATTAGGTGTTGCGATTATTGGTTCTCTTTATATGATAGGCATCGTTTTATTAGTTTCACTTCCAATAGGCATAGCAACGGCTCTTTATTTGGAAGAATATGCACGCAAAAATAAATTTACAGATTTTATAGAGGTTAATATCAATAATCTTGCAGCTGTTCCTTCGATTGTGTTTGGTCTTTTAGGACTCTCTTTTTTTGTTAATTTTTTAGGATTACCACGTTCAGCCTCCTTTGTTGGTGGTCTTGTTTTAGCGCTCATGACTCTTCCCACGATCATTATTGCAACACGTTCTGCTCTGCGTGCTGTTCCTCTCTCTATTCGTGCAGCAGCTTTAGGACTGGGAGCATCAAAAACACAAATGATTTTTCATCATGTTGTTCCTTTAGCAGCGCCTGGCATTTTGACAGGCACAATTATTGGAGTTGCTCAGGCTTTGGGTGAAACAGCTCCTTTGCTTTTGATTGGAATGGTTGCTTTTGTTGTTAATATTCCTACGACCCCCATGGATCCAGCAACGGCTTTGCCTGTTCAAATTTTTATGTGGGCGGGGGAAGCAGAGCGTGCTTTTGTTGAAAAGACATCAGGTGCTATTATTGTATTGATGATTTTTCTTGCGATCATGAATATTTCTGCGGTTTTTTTACGACGACGATTTGAACGCCGCCAGTAATTTTAATAAAATAACAACTTTGATAAGATTTTTGTAAGGTGAATTTTTGTAATGAAGATTAAAATGCGTGGTGAGGATGTGAAGGTTTCTTATGGAGACAAAGAAGCACTCCACGGTATTACACTTGATATTCCTGAACATCAAGTAACTGCTTTGATTGGTCCATCAGGATGCGGAAAGTCGACTTTTTTGCGTTGTTTTAACCGTATGAATGATACGATTGAAGGCGCTAAAACAACCGGTCTTATTACCTTAGATGGGGAGAATATTTATGACACACGGATTGATGTTGTAGAATTGCGCGCTCGTGTTGGAATGGTTTTTCAAAAGCCCAGTCCTTTTCCAAAATCTATATTTGAGAATGTTGCGTATGGTCCACGCATTCATGGTTTAGTAAAAACGCGCTCTGAATTGCATGATGTCGTTGAAAAGAGTTTGAGGCAGGCAGGTTTGTTTGAAGAAGTAAAAGACCGTCTTCATGATCTTGGAACAAGTTTATCAGGGGGACAACAACAGCGTTTGTGTATTGCACGTGCTATTGCGGTTAGTCCTGAAGTTATTTTGATGGATGAGCCTTGTTCAGCTCTTGATCCTATTGCGACAGCACGGATTGAAGAGCTTATCGATGCATTACGGCAAAATTATACAATTGTTATCGTAACGCATTCTATGCAACAGGCTGCACGTGTTTCTCAATATACGGCTATGTTTCATTTAGGGCATTTGGTAGAAGTTGGTGCGACTGAAATGATCTTTACCTCACCAAAAGAGCAACGGACACAAGATTATATTACGGGGCGTTTTGGATAGGTGAATTGAGGAGTGTAAGATATGTCTATGAACCATACTGTCCGTTCTTATGATGCAGAACTAAAATATTTAAGAGCAAGGATTATAGAAATGGGGAGCCATGCAGAAAGGATGATTGAACGTTCTGTCGCATCGGTTGTGTGTAGTGATCTTCAACTTGCAACGACAGTGATTGCCGATGATGTATTTTTAGATGAAGCAGAACGTGACATTGATGAAAAAGCGGTTGCTATTATTTGTAAACGCCAACCGATGGCTGTCGATTTGCGTGAAATTATTGGAGCCATTCGTATTTCTTCTGATCTTGAGCGGATTGGGGATATGGCCAAAAACATTGCTAAAAGGACGGTTGCACTTTCAGAAATACGACAATCTGCTTCTGTTTATCATGGGCTTGAAACAATTACAGCTTTAGCACTCAATCAATTAAAAGAAGTCTTAAATGCTTATACGAGTCGCCTATTAGAGCGTGTTGACGCGGTGCGTGAGCGTGATGAGAAGATTGATGCTTTGTATACTTCTCTTTTTCGTGAACTTTTGACGTATATGATGGAAGATATGCGCAATATTACGGTTTGTACGCACTTACTGTTTTGTTTAAAGAATATTGAACGAATTGGTGATCATGTTACTAATATTGCTGAAATGCTGCATTATATCATAACGGGTTACCATATGTCCTCTGATCGTCCTCGCGATGACCTTACTTATAAAGTTGGAGTAGGTGAGAAGAAAATAGATTAAAATTTTTCTTATATGTATAAAATAAGTTTGTAGATATGTGAGTATTTTCTTACAGTGCAGCTATAGAAAGAATAAGATAACCGTCTTATGGAAAAGCACAAAGAAGCAACAAAGAGTTTTTTCAGAGAAGCGTGGCAGATTGCTAACTCTTGGTTTGACATATTTGTATATTAGATGATATCATCACTCGTATTGTGGCCGGAGGGGAGTTTTCTAGGGGAATTTCCTTTCAGATCATTTTGTTAAAATTTTATATTAAAGGGGATATCTGTATTATTTTTCGTATGTAGAAGAAATGGATAGCGTTATTTTACTATAATTGAAACGTATGGGTTATTATAGCCTATATTGAACCATGAATAATAACAATATTGATCTGTAAATTAAGAGTTTTTTATTTTTTATTTTGCATAGATACTTTTTGATTACCTCTTGTATTAAAATTTTGCTGAGTGGTAACAATTAGCTATGTACTTTATTGAGAGATACATTTAAAGCTCATTTCAAGACTTGAATATCTCAGAGATTATAGGAATGTGTTGCATAAGATGAAAAAAAATCGTTGGAATGTTTTTGTTACCTGTTGTGTAGCGCCGTTAGTTGTTGTGGGATGTGCTTCAAGTCATTTAGATGCTGGAAAAATAAATAATAATAAGACAAAAACGGTTACATATCCATTGACAGAGCGTCAATGTCTTATGCGAGCGATGTATTTTGAATCAAATCGCACAAGCCGTGAAGGAATGATTGCCGTTGGAACGGTTGTTATGAATCGTGTTAATTCGACCGCCTATCCTAAGACGATTTGTGGTGTTGTTGGTCAATATAGGCAATTTGCTCCTGGTGTTTTAACGCGTCCTATGACGGAGAAAGCATCTGTTGCTCGTGTAAGAGAGGCAGCTGATGCCGTTTTACAGGGTGAACGAGATAAGAAAGTTAAACACGCTAAGTTTTTTCATACCGCTGGTTTGTCTTTTCCGTATAAAAACATGCATTATGTTCAGGTTGCAGGGGGAAATGCTTTTTATGAAAAACGATCAAGTGATGGGGCACTTCAAGTTCCTACAAATAATCGCCCTTATGATGTTGCTTATGCTTTTGCTCAAGAACGTTCTGGTCATGCGCCAAGCTTTATAGATGAAGGCTTAGAGAGTAGGGGAGTAAAGGCAGAGAAAAGTACATCTCATTCGACAGAAGTAGCACAATCCAAGACGTCACATCCAGCGCCTTTTGCTATGGTACAGCTTGATAAAGTTCCTATCCCTGCCTATGCACCTCAACATCTAGCTAGGAAAGAGGAAAATAAAACGATTATGGCTTTACCTTCATCCGATCAGTTAAATGCAATTGTTGCAATGTTAGAAAAACGACACAGAAACTGGTAAGTTTTTCATGACCAAAGAAGGGTTATACACCCATTGCGGTTTATGAATTAAGTGAATTTTAGCGATAATGATATGCATAAGTATACGTAGAGAAAGTGAACTCAAAGGATCTGAAAAACAATTTATAATATGACGACATAAAGAACGCATTTTATTTAAAGAAGGGTATTGGTAATGTACTTTGATATTCATGAGACAATTTCGCCTGAAATGCTTAATCGTCTTGCAGAAATTACAGTGAAAGTGGGGTTGAATTTACAAGAGGGGCAAGATCTTGTTTTAACTGCTCCAGTTTCAGCGTTACCTTTTGTTCGGCGTATTGCATATCATGCTTATAAGGTTGGTGCTGGTGTCATTACACCAATTTTTAGTGATGATATGTTATCGCTTACACGGTTTGAAAATGCTCATACAGCTAGTTTTGATTGTGCTCCTTCTTGGCTTTATGAGGGAATGGCAAAGGCTTTTGAAAATGGGGCAGCGCGTTTAGCGATTGTTGGTGATAATCCTTTGCTCCTTTCCAATCAGGATTTTGATAAGGTTTCACGTTTAAATAAAGCCACTTCAATAGCTTATCAGCCGGCACTCAAGCAAATATCAAATTTTGCTATGAATTGGTCGATTGTTGCTTATCCAACAGCAGGGTGGGCTGAGGCGATGTTTCCTTCTTTATCGCTTAATGAGGCGATTAAAAAATTAGCTGATGCAATTTTTTCTGCTTCACGTGTTACAGAAGAAGATCCGGTACAGGCGTGGACTGTCCATAATGCACATTTGAAGAAACGATCATCTTGGCTTAATGAGCAGCGTTTTTCTGCCTTACACTTTACAGGGCCAGGAACTGATTTGACGGTTGGTTTGGCAGATGATCATGAATGGCATGGCGGTGCATCTATTGCTCAAAATGGTGTTATTTGCAATCCGAATATTCCGACAGAAGAAGTTTTCACGACTCCTCATGCTCATAAGGTTGAAGGTTTCGTTCGCTCAACAAAGCCCCTTTCCTATCAAGGAACTCTGGTTGATAATATTGAAGTACGTTTTGACGCAGGGCGTATTGTTGAGGCTCGTGCATCAACAGGCCAAGAAGTTTTACAGCAGGTTTTGCAAAGTGATGAGGGTGCAAGCCGGTTGGGTGAAGTTGCCCTTGTGCCCCATTCTTCACCAATTTCTAAGAGTGGCCTCCTTTTTTATAATACCTTATTTGATGAAAATGCTGCATGTCATATTGCTTTAGGGCAGTGTTATTCCAAATGCTTTTTAGATGGGGCATCATTGACGTCAGAAGAGATTGCAGCACGTGGTGGGAATAAAAGTGTCATTCATATTGACTGGATGATTGGTTCTGGTGAAATTGATATAGATGGCATTACCCAAGATGGTGTAAGAGTTCCTGTATTTCGTAAGGGTGAATGGGCTTAATTTTGTTACCATAAAACACGGTCATTTGAGGTGGGGTGGGATGTAAGCCTCATTGATACGTTAAGTATTTTAGAGTGTGTGGTATATATTCAAGGCAGGTCTTGGCCATAAAGCCTTTAGTTAAATGACTCACATGAGTAGGAATCCAAGTAAAATCCACTCATCAAGAATTTGTTTAGTAGATGTAGAGGAAGTCTTCGTTCTTTGAGGGGGAAAAGAAGTTAATATATCAGTGATACGATTGGAAAGTGTATAATTATTAAAGAAGAGAGATGCCTGAACTTCCTGAAGTAGAGACAGTTCGTCGTGGACTTGAGTCCGTTGTAACTGATGCAAAGATAGTATCTGTCAAACTTAATCGTAGAGATTTGCGCTTTCCTTTTCCTGAGGCTTTTTCTGAGCGCCTTATTGGCAGAACAATTATAGAACTTGGTCGGCGTGCAAAATATTTATTATTTCATCTTTCTCAGAATGAAACGATTTTAAGCCATTTAGGAATGTCTGGTTCATGGCGTATAGAGAATGATCTTTTAAGAACAGTTTTTTCAACGACAAGTAAATTGGTTAAGCATGATCATTTTGTCATGGATATTCAAACAAGGGATGGTGAAGTTTATCATCTTATTTATAATGATGTACGTCGCTTTGGGTTTATGCTTTTAGTCGATACGGATAAGCTTTATGAACATCCACTTTTAAATAAGCTAGGTCTTGAACCTATGAGTAATTCGTTTTCTGGTCGTTATTTACAAAAGGCTTTTGTTAATAAAAAAATGTCTCTCAAGGGTGTTTTACTTGATCAGTCTATTGTTGCAGGTCTTGGGAATATTTATGTTTGCGAAGCACTTTGGCGGAGTCGTTTGTCTCCACAACGTGGTGCATTTACATTGGCATCACAAACGGCACGGGCACGTGAATTTGCAGATTCTTTAGCACAAAATATACGCAATGTGATTTCTGAAGCCATTTTGTCTGGTGGCTCTTCTTTACGTGATTATATGCATATAGATGGTTCACTTGGTTATTTTCAGCATGCTTTTTCAGTTTATGGACGAGAAGGCAAGCAATGTTTGGAATGTGGAGCGCCTATTATGCGCATTTTACAGGCTGGACGTTCAAGTTTTTACTGCTCACAATGTCAAAAATGAATAAGGCGTCTTGCAAAATCTTACAAGAGGCTTAAAGTCATCGTATCTATAATATAATTACACAAGGCTTGAAAGGTTTTTTTTATGCTGAATAAAGTACTAACACATCTTGATGGAAATATAGAGAAGAGCCTTGAACGCCTTTTTTCTCTTTTACGTTTTCAATCGATTTCTACAGACTCGGCTTACAAGGATGCATGTCGTAAAGCAGCTGATTGGTTAGTAGAGGATTTAAAAAGCATCGGTTTTGAGGCTTCACGCCGTGATACACCGGGGCATCCAATGGTTGTTGGGCATCATCCTGGACCTTCAGATGATTGTTTGCATGTGTTGTTTTACGGACATTATGATGTTCAACCTGTTGATCCATTGAGTTTATGGGAGGATGATCCATTTACACCTTCTTTAAAAGAGAGAGATGGAGAGAAAGTTATTTGTGCTCGTGGAGCTTCAGATGACAAAGGTCAGTTGATGACTTTTATTGAAGCATGTCGTGCATTTAAGAAAGAAACAGGGCAGCTTCCTATTAAAGTTACTATTTTATGTGAAGGCGAGGAAGAGAGTGCTTCTCCTTCCCTTATTCCTTTTTTAAAAGCAAATACAGATGAACTTAAGGCAGATTATGCATTGGTTTGTGACACGTCAATGTGGGATGCGAATACACCATCTATTGCTCTTTCTCTTCGGGGAATTATGGCAGAAGAGATTATTATCACAGCAGCTAATCGTGATTTGCATTCTGGTTATTTTGGAGGAGTAGCAGCTAACCCCATTCGTATTTTAACGAAAATCTTAGCAGGACTTCACGATGAAAATAATAGGGCAACACTTCCTGGTTTTTATGATGGAGTAGAAGAAACACCTCCACATATTTTACAATCATGGAATGCGCTTAATTGTACTGCTGAAAATTTTCTTGGTCCTATAGGACTTTCCGTTCCAGCTGGTGAAAAAGGGCGGAGCATTTTAGAGCTTGTATGGGCACGTCCTACCATGGAAATTAATGGTATTAGTGGCGGCTATGAAGGGGAAGGGATGAAAACGGTTATTGCTTCTCAAGCGAGTGCAAAAGTATCGTGTCGTTTGGTGCATAAGCAAGATCCAGAGAAAATACGCCAAGCGTTGCGTGATTATGTACGTAGCTCAATTCCTGCTGATTGTAAGGTTGAATTTAAGAATCACGGTTCTTCTCCGGCACTTCAGATTTCTGATGATTCATCTTTTATCAAGGAGGCGAAGGATGCCTTATCACAAGAGTGGGAAGTGCCTGCTGTCTTGACAGCCATGGGGGGCTCGATCCCAATTGTAGCAGATTTTCGGTCAATTCTTGGCATGGAAACTCTTTTGGTTGGTTTTGGACTGGCTGATGACCGTATTCATTCGCCTAATGAAAAGTATAATTTAAAATCATTTCATAAGGGGCAGCGGTCTTGGGCGCGTATTCTTGCAGCTTTAGCAAATAGGAGGGTAAATGGCTGAGATTCGTGTTCATCAAGGTGATTTACCAAACTTAGATAATTATCAAACTGATGCTGTTGCGATTGATACCGAAACTTTAGGATTACAACCCCATCGTGATCGTTTATGCGTTGTTCAGCTTTCTTCTGGAGATGGTACTGCCGATATTATACAGATTGCTAAAGGACAAAAGAATGCACCTAATTTGGTCAAGCTTCTTAAAGATAAAGCAGTCGTAAAAATATTCCATTTTGGGCGTTTTGATCTTGCTATTTTAGCACATACATTTGGTGTTATGCCAGAGGCTATTTTTTGTACAAAGATTGCTTCGAAACTCACGCGTACTTACACGGATCGTCATGGCTTGAAAGAAATTTGTAATGAATTGCTGAATGTGAATATTTCTAAACAGCAACAATCTTCGGATTGGGCGGCAGAAACGTTATCACAGGCGCAAATTGAATATGCTGCGTCGGATGTGTTATATTTGCATCGTTTAAAGGTTATATTTGAAGAACGTTTAAGACGTGAAGAGCGAGAAAATGTTGCCAAGGCATGCTTTCAATTTTTGCCTATGAGAGCTAGGCTTGATCTTTTAGGATGGGCGGAAGTTGATATTTTTGCGCATAGCTAACTTTAAAATTAGCTTTTTAATGGAGTTAATTATTGATGTGAGAGGACAAAATGCTTGTACATTATGGACATTTTATCCTCTCATCTTTTCTGATAAGAATTATAATAAATTCTTAAGTGCTATTTCATTTGAAGTTTAGGTAATAAAAGTACTTTTGCGAATTCATATTTTTTATTTTTGTAACAGCTTTTATTTGAAACAAAGCAATTTTGAGGAGAGGCTGAAAACATACGGTAGGTTGGAAGACTTAAATCTCTGCAACCGGTATACAGCCTAATTGGGGGAGAATATGAATGTGTAAATGTAAAAAACAAATCTCATCTTTACCATCATTTTTAATTCGGCTTTACGACTCTCACAAGTATTTAAAGCAATGTCTGTTAAATAATAGAGATTACGCATTGCCTCATGTTTTTAATGGATTTACGTTCTTCGTGTAAAACAGAACGCCCTAAACGGAATATATTTGTGTTGCTAATTCATGTGCTTTTTTAAAGAAACCGGCACCCAAATCCATTTTACAGCGGCGCTTATGAATGGTATAACGATAAAGCCCCCAAAAATATGATATAAAATTCATTGAGCACTCCCATTTTTACGCTTACGGAGTAACAAGCTGCTACCATCACACCACTTTGCCAACTCCCAATGTTGTGTAGCCCTTGGCACGGTTCATAAGAGACATTTTAGTTTTTTAGTGTTTTTTATCCACACAGCTCTTCCAACTTATAACGTGCAAACAAATGGTTTTAATTGATTCAACATGAAAAAGATTTTGAATGAGAGAATCTTATGATATTTAGGGTTCTCAGTCAATATGAATAACGCTAAATTATCATTATAAATCAGTATATTATATGAAGTTCGTATAGTTTATTATTTTCAGACGATACTTTGTGCCTTTATTTATTACTCAATAAGTAATTTCTATGTTGGCAGAGTAGGGCAATTTGCTTTTATTTTAAAAGCAAAATGCTCCAAAGCTTTATTTTTAAGGATTTTCACTTTTTATCTATAAACATATTATTTTTCTCTGGAAATTTGCAATGAAGGTACTAGATAAAATCCATTATGAATATTTGATGAGGTTAAATTTATGAATATAAAATATTTTATTACAGCTTTTGCTACTTTTGCTTCAATCTCTATGGCTCAAGGTGCAAGTTTTTTAGCGTCTCAAAACCTTATACAGAGAGCATCTTCGGCTGTTCCTCCAATAGGTCTTTTTTCTGCTGAACAGCTTTGCAAGTTATTATCTGAAGTTTTTCAGATAGAACTTTCTTGCACAAATAACAGCGAATGCATAACAGCAGCTAAGTTAGTACCTGTGTTACATTCTGGTAAAAAAAGAGATCATTATCCTAAAAGAAGACCAGGGAAAAGAGGACGGCCAAACCCATTTGCACGAGGTCCAATGAGTTTTTAAAAAGTGAAAAAACAACATCAAGAAGTATAATATATGCTTTGAAGTTGAAAAAGAGGGATATTTTTTCTGTCAAATTCATGATTTTTAAAGCAAGGGGTGGTTTGAAAACTTTAAGAAAGATTTCTCATTTTTTCAGCTTTAAGGAGATTTCTATATAAGTTTTAATGTTTATCATACCGGTTGTCTGTCTTTAGGTATTTTTTTCAATTTCGTCTTGTAAAGGAGTATGAAATGATAGCCTACAAATAAGGCTGAAGCTCTGAAAAAGACTTTACTATAAGGTTGAGAGAAGAAAAAAATGGTAAGTATGTCAAAAAGGAATAAATGCCTAAATTAAAAACAAAGAGCAAATGTAATGAAATTGCATGTAATCTTGTTGCAGTTCATAGGGTAGTGGAGATCTTGTTCTGTCGGGTACAAGCATTCTTTACAGTGATGAAAAAATAATCAAAGAGCTATTCACATTTGGTTATACGAAGGATGAAGCTAAAAACGTTGTTTGTATGAATTTAAATGGAACAGTTACATTTAGCTGCTCTCAATATTGTAACGGTCTTCACTATTACAATATTGAGAGTATTAATAGGAAGCATTTTAGCTTTTAAATAGTTTTATTTATTCACACACTTGCTCGTTTGTGAGGTGCTGGGGGGGCTTTAATATAAAAAGGCTTAAGATAAGAACATCTTCAATATTGCAGACGAATTAATATAAAAGATATTTTTTCATTATAAATCAATATATTATATTTTCATTCCAATAGCACACGCTTTACACGGAGGGTACTGTGGCGCAGTTTTTTTATCAAAATGATAAAGGAGAGAAAACGTGAGGAAAAGAGATCATTTGTGCATGGGCATAGTTTAATTCTCATTTATTACAGATCAAGCAATTAAGGGTACTTTGATTGGCTTTTTGTTTTTTTTATAAGTGTATCATTTTTGCTACAGATATCTGAAGATGGGGCTCTATATGAAATGGTGTGTTCAAATAAATATTCAGCTATGGAGAGAAAATATGAATATGAAATGGTTAATAACAGCTTCTGCTTTCGCTTTTGTTTCAGCTTCAGCAGCTCAAGCAGCAGATGTTATTGTTCCCCCCAGTCCAACACCTGTTGCTCCCGTTATTGTTGCTCCAACTTTTTCTTGGACAGGTTTTTATGTTGGGGGGCAGATTGGTGGTTTTTCGGGTAAGACGAAAATGGATATTCTCAGTAACGGAAAAAAGATTCCAGCACCTGATGACCTTTTGCCTAAACTATCTGGTTTCATGGGTGGTTTTTACGCAGGTTCCAACGTTGATCTCGGCAATGGCCTTATTTTAGGTGTTGATACAGATATCATGTGGTCTAATAAAGATGACACGAAGACAGGAAAAACATATGTTATTCTTCCAGATCACATAAATTATATTAAGAAGATATTAACAGAATCTGGAATTAATATTGGTAAAGATGCGCTTGTACCTGGTGATAAACGAACCCACAGTTTCACTTTTAAAGAAAAGTGGGCTGGTGCGACACGTGTACGTATTGGTTTTGCAGCTGAACGCATTATGCCTTATGTTGCTGGTGGTATCGCCTATACACAGCTTCAAGATAGTGCATTGATTTCAATAACAGGGAAAGATTCAGATAAAGTAATAGCTTCTGGTACTCTGTCTGATGAAACAAAGACCCTTGTTGGTTACACGCTTGGTGCTGGTGTTGATTTAGCAATGACCAATAACGTTATTGTCCGTGCGGAATATCGTTACTCAGATTTTGGTAAAAAGAAATTCTCAAATGATAAATATGAGACATCTTACAAAACCAATGACTTCCGTGTTGGTGTTGCTTACAAATTTTAAAAGATGGTAAGTAAAATAACAGAGGCTCTGTCAAAGATAGAGCCTTTGTTATTCTTTGTTGCTATATTATCACACAACACATAATTTATTGTGGATGTGAAAAGATATTATTCAGATTTTTTAAAAAAAATTCATAGACAACAAAAAAAAATTACATTTAAAAATCAATAATATATATATATATATATCTTTAGGTTTCTCGTACAAAATCAAGTTATGAAGCAATTTTGTCTGGGATGTGCCCTCCATTTTCTGTGACTGTATCATTTTTACTACAGCTTTTCTTTCTGTAATCTTGTAGCACTGTGCTCATAAATAAATTAGGAGCAAAGTTTATGAATATAAAATCTTTAGTAACAACTTCTGTTATCGCTATAGCGGCAGCTTCTGCAGCACAAGCTGCTGATGTTGTCATCCCTCATGAAACAGCCCCAGCAGTCATCGCAGCAGCCCCTTCATTTTCTTGGACAGGCTTTTATATCGGTGGTCAAGTTGGTAACTTTTCAGGTAAAGTTGATGAATATGATTCAGAAACAAAAAAGAAAATTACAGATAAAGACTGGACACCTAAGCCTTCCGGTTTCATGGGGGGTATTTATGTAGGTTCTAACGTGGATCTTGGAAATGGCCTCATTCTAGGTGTTGAAACTGATGCCGTCTGGGCTGACCGCGAAGATTCAAAAGCGCATTCAGCAGTCATTGGAGCAATTGGCCTTGATGCTTTCAAAGATGAGCTTATAGCAGCGAAAGCTACACCTGCTACAGGAAAAACTATTACTGGTATCGCGGCGACTGACAAACGTGTAGATAGCACCTCTATAAAAGAAAAATGGTCTGGTGCAACACGCGTTCGTGTTGGTTTTGCAGCCGTTGATCGCATTATGCCTTATGTTGCTGGTGGTATTGCTTATACGCAGCTCCAGATAGTCGATTCTCTTAAGGCGGAAGGAGCTGATGGTGCCGAAATCGCTTCTGCTAAAGTGTTTGATGAAACGAAAACGATGGTTGGTTTCACTGTAGGTGGTGGTATTGACTTTGCAATGACAGACAATGTTCTGTTGCGTGCAGAATACCGTTACTCAGACTTTGGTAAAAAAGCATTTGTAAAGGACGGGGATAAAATAGCTTACAAAACCAATGATTTCCGTGTAGGTGTTGCATACAAATTCTAATTTCGTCAACAACGAAATGATGAAGATAAAATAAATTGTCATGAGGCTCTGTTAAAGACGGAGCCTCTGTTATTTTTCTATTGTTATATTATTACACACTCCATATTTATTGGCGGTGTAAAAGATATTATTCAGATTTCCTTAAAAAGATTTTTATAAACGACAGGCAATAATTACGCGGTAAAATCAATGAATTATACGTATTCATAACTTACAATTTCTTGTGAAACGTGAAGTTATGAAATGACTTTATCTTGCGTCAGCTTTCGTTTCCTATGATTGTATCATTTTACTACAGTGTTTTTTTGTAGTCGTATAATACTGTGCTCGTAAATAAATGAGGAGCAAAGTTTACGAATATAAAATCTTCAGTAACAACTTTTGTTATCGCTATGACTACAGCTTCTGCGGCACAAGCTGCTGATATTGTCATTCCTCGTAAAAAAGCTCCAACAGTTATCATAGCTCTTTCGTTTTCTTAGACAGGTTTTTATCTTGGTGGTCAAGTTGGCAACTTTTCAAGTCAAAGTTTATGTATTTGATTTAGAGACAAAAGAAAAAAACTTCAGATAAAGATGCACTACCTAAGCCTTCAGGTTTCATAGGTGGTATTTATTTTAGGTTCCAACGTAGATCTTAGAAATGTCCTAGGTGTTGAAACCGATGCAGTCTGGGCAGACTGAGGAGAGACGAAGACGGTCTCAAAGATTCTTGCGATTGATGAATTTGATGATTTTAATGATGAATTTAAAGATGCTGGTGTCACATTGGATGAAAATGAAAAGTTTCAAAAGGGTGACACAGCAGTGTATTGCATTGGTTTCAAAGAAAATGGTCTGGTGCAACACGGGTTCGTGTTGGTTTTTCCGTCGCTGACAGTATTATGCCTTATGTGGCTGATGGTATTGCTTATGCGCAAATACAGGGTGTTGGTAAAGTTTCAGGAACAAACAAAATTGGCAAATGGGTAAGCCAAGTAAAGAAGTTTCTGCTACAGTATTTGATAAAATAAAAACGATGGAGGGTTTCACCCTTGGTGGTGGTATAGATTTCGCGATGACAGATCATGTTCTGCTTCGTGCGGAGTACCGTTACTCAGACTTTGGTAAGAAGGAATATAAAAAGTATTACCTTAAACTAGGCTACACAACCAATGACTTTCACGTAGGTATCGCTTACAAGTTCTAATTTCATCAAAAGTGCAATTATGAATAAAAAGTATTAATAAAAAATTAAATTTCCAAAAGATATTGACTTTTACAAAAGCGCTGTTTTCTGGGCTTTTATTTGTACGACTGTGACATTTTTACTACAGCTTTTCTATCTATAATCTTGTAAGGTCATTTTATAGTTAATTTAGGAGCAAAATTATGAATACAAAATCTTTAATAGCAACTTCTATTGCCGCTTTAATTTCAGCTTCTGCAGCACAAGCTGCTGACGTGGTGATCCCTCGTGAAACAGCCCCAGCAGTTATCGCAGCAGCCCCTTCGTTTTCTTGGACAGGCTTTTATCTTGGTGGTCAAGTTGGTAACTTTTCGAGTAAAACTAAAGTAACTATTCCAGGAGAAGATAAAGAACTTTTCAAAAAAGATAACACACCTAGTCCTTCTGGTTTCATGGGTGGGATTTATGCCGGATCTAACGTAGACCTTGGAAATGGTCTCATTCTCGGTGTTGAAACCGATGCAGTTTGGGCAGACCGTGAAGAATCAAAAACAGCCCGTGAATTGACTCTTACTAAAGAAGATGTGGCATTTTTTAATAATGCCCTTGAAAAAGCTAAGGTTGAATTAAAAGATCAGCAACGGTTTGAAATAGGTGACAAGGTAACGGAAAAGCACAGTTACAAAGAAAAATGGTCTGGTGCTACACGCGTTCGTATCGGTTTTGCTGCTGTTGACCGTATTATGCCTTATGTTGCTGGTGGTATTGCCTATGCGCAGGTACAGGGTATTCAATCAGTTACAGGAAAAGGAGAGAGAGTTAAAGTTGAACAGAAAGCTGATGTGGTTGAAAACCCATCAATTAAGAAAAATGTAGATTTGACTGGTGGTACTTGGGCCGATGACACGAAGACAATGGTTGGTTTCACTATTGGCGGCGGTGTTGACTTTGCAATGACCGACAACGTTCTTTTACGTGCAGAATACCGTTACTCCGATTTTGGTAAAAAGAAATTCGCCAACGATACACGTGAATTCAACTACAAAACCAATGACTTCCGTGTAGGTGTCGCTTACAAATTCTAATTTCGTAAAAATGAAATTATTAGCACAAAAAATACTAAGGCCTCGTTTAACGGGGCCTTTATTTTATTAGCTCTCTATTTTATTTCTCTTAATCTCTTTTATTTTTTATTGGTATCATTTTGTATTATAAGGCTTAAAAAAGTTTTATATTATAAAAGGCGAATTAGTAGTATGCAGTGATTTTATAACTACTTATTACATAAAATCTTATATTACGGCTATCATTTTACACTTAAGTGAAAAGTATTTAATTAATCTCAGAAATAAGACAATATCATAACCAGTGACGAACTTTAGTCTACTTTTATATACTAGATTAGAGCGAGCATACTACATATATCTGTTAGAGTAAGTTCTGAAACGGGAATACAGCCTCATTGGGGAAGAATATAAAGTTACAAAGAGAAAAACTAGTTTCCAACTTTATCATCTTCTTTTAATTTAGCTTTACGTTTTTGTTTATTGCATTTCTTAATGGGATCATACTCCTCATGCAAAACAGAACGCCCTAAACGGAATACACTTGTTGTTGTGTATTCACACATTTGTTTTAAATAAATATTTTTCAAAGTACATCAAGCCCACTTCTCTCTGGAAAAGATATCCATATTGCTGCTTCCGATATAGATGCCAAGGGCAATGTTGGACTTGGCGCCCAAGGGGAGGTAACAATAGGGGTGAGAAACGATGAGATGGAGTATCATCTTCGCACCAAAAACACGAAAGTGGACATGCAAGCTTCTCATGCCGTTGGCTCTTCGATAAAATCGGGAGGTGATACC
Source organism: Bartonella sp. CL162QHHD (assembly GCF_042195435.1). Lineage (NCBI taxonomy): Bacteria > Pseudomonadati > Pseudomonadota > Alphaproteobacteria > Hyphomicrobiales > Bartonellaceae > Bartonella > Bartonella sp. CL162QHHD. The sequence continues at coordinate 588 of NZ_JBHIOG010000064.1, read as the reverse complement.
ACTGTCATTGCAGGGCAGGATGGCAAACCGCATGATCTTAGCATCACAGGCCGTTCCATTGCGGCTGATGGCACGGTAGGGCTGAAAGCCAGCAACGATGTCCTGATCAATAAAGCAGAGGATAGCTTACATTATGAGATGTCGTACCATAAAGACGGGGGGGTGTTTAGTAGCAGCAAATCTGAGGATAACAAGATGGATGTGAGCCAAGTTGTGGGGTCAAGCATAACAGGGGGTGAAGGCATTGCCATTGATTCCGGAAACAACACGGAAGTTGTAGCCTCGACGCTCATAGCCGGTAAGGCAGAGGAAACGTCAGGAGAGAAAGCACCAGGAGAACAGAAACAAGCGGATATTACCATTCACTCTGGGGGAAAGATTACTATCAAAAGCGCCCAAGAACACTTGGACCAGCAAGCACAATCGTCATCAAATAGCTTTTTGCATGAGAAATCGTCCGATACATCTCAATCGCATACCACAGCGGTCTCCTCTATCCTTGGGGCAACGGGCAACATCGTGTTAGACGCACAAGGAGAAGCCAAGATTTCTGCTTCTCATCTTCTTTCCGGTCAAGATATCAATGTG
>NZ_JBHIOG010000063.1:0-1086 GCF_042195435.1 Bartonella sp. CL162QHHD | reverse complement strand
CTCATCATCAGAATCACGTCCTGCCGCTGTGATCCCCGCAATCTCATCATCTAAATTAAAACTCAAACCATGCTTTAAAGAATTCCAAAAGGCTTCACTTTCACTTATTTCGGGATGTTCTGCTTCTTCCTCATAAGAATGGTTGTTATAGTCTGATATGTGTCCAATAATAGGATATTGATCATCATTCCAAATCTGACTATTTGAAGAGCGTTTATTATAATCTGTTATATGTCCAATAATAGGATACTGATCATCATTCCAAACCTGACGTTTTCCAACGTTATCATTCTTATGATTAAGCATTTTAGTATCTCTTTATTCTAATATTACCATCTGCATCTTGAATTTTTGTTCCTATCTCAAATTTAGCGCTCTCTTTGGGACTGGATACCTTCACAAACTCCATAACGCCTTTTTTCTGAGTATTATATTTATCAGAGATTTCTTGAGGGGTTATCTTCCCCGTCATCCAATCATGCAAATCAGTTTTCTGAAGCTTATTTAAAGCATTAAATGTTATTTCAAGATTTTCTAAAGTTTTCAGTAGCCCTTTTGTATTACGCGCAGAATCTAAAGAACCAAAGGTTGCTACCATCGTCCGACTTTCGTAATCTGATATAGGACCAACACTAAGACTTCCTCTAGGATCCATCGATTTTAAGCTCTCAAATACCGCCTTTAAAGCACCACCCTTAATCGTATCAAATAATTTTTCTAATTCATTCGCAGGAGTTCCTCCAATTCCACGCGTAGCCCACGCCTTAAACCCGTTAATCTTATGTTTGCGAATGAGTGCAATCGAATCACGAATAGCATCTATCCCAGCGTTCATCTGATGTTTTGTGGCAATAATATTTTTTTGCTTTTTACCCTCCCACTCTTTCTGTGCTTGTAGCTTCTGATTATACTCAAGTTCTTGTGGAGACCCCTTTACCGGTCTCATTTCGCGTTCACCAGTCTCTGGATTGGTATACCATTGAAACCCCTGACTTAACTTAGGAGTATCACCACCTGTTAGCATCGCACTAAGCATTTGAGGATTCCTTGCCATGACAGCAGCTTCTTCTTCGCTGTAGCCTTTGG
>NZ_JBHIOG010000062.1:0-2175 GCF_042195435.1 Bartonella sp. CL162QHHD | reverse complement strand
ACTTAACAGAGCTATACAACTCAACAGTTTTAAGATTTTCTTCATTCTTCCCCTCTTTCAATGGATTTATTTACAATAAAATAGAGCTCATAAGCCTGTTGATATTTTCTGTCACCGCTGTTTAAACAACGGTGAACAATATTGAAATGGTTGGTTGAGGAAACAATCCCGCCATTCCAAGCGAAGGCAAGGATGGCGGATTGTTGATCATCACCAATAGCAAAACTTAAGGCTTGCATTCAGGTGCATTTTTATACTTTTTACAAAAAGGGCTGTTCAAGCGCTTCTTGACACTGCGCTGTGGTATGACAGCACCTGGACGACAAATCGGCAAGTTTTTCTCTTTAAAAGTATAACACCACCCCCCCCTCTTTGATCTTTATAGCGGAATCCTGCTTGAACCATGCAAGCATCAACTGTTGCTTTCGCATTAATACTCTGCTGTTGGTTTTCTGGAAAAACATCATAAGGGGTTGGCATACCACATTCTAACAATGCTTTTCCTATCTCCGTAAAATCTGCACTAGGTTTCTCCCACATACTCAGAGCCCCTAGAGAAGGCTTATCAATGTTACATCCAGCTACACTAACCAAAACTATTCCGCTTAATAATTTCAAGATTTGTTTCATTTTTTCCTCCCTGAATATTTTGAATAAATTGGCGTACGATTAGGTAATCCATAGAACTTTGTTATACAACAGATTCTGGTACTTCTTCGTCGAATTGGTCAAAATACCCAACTTACCTTCTAGAGCATACTGATACCCTGCAATGAACAAATCTACCAAGCGCGAATCGCTATGAGGGAACATCAGAAAATAGTGTGGATCATTCTTGTTATCAGCCAACTGAACCGCATTATGGGCTGCGTCATCTGGTGTTGTAAGAATACCATTGAGAAAAACATGAACCTTGCCATCAGAACCTTTTTGTAAATTCTGTTGTTCTTCAGGCGTTAAATAATGATATTGCGGCTGCGGGTTTCCATGACTGTCTCTTATAGGATCTCCATTTTCATCTTTTGCATAGATCACATTGCCATTTTCATCGTGATCCACGGTAGCCAGATAATGCTCTTTGATAAACATGTTTACAAAGCCCTGTTCAAAGATATTAAATCCTTCATCCGATAAATCATTGATCATATCTACGCGATTATGTACTACCCCCTCAAGCGATGCGACATCTAGCTGTTCTACTGCTTGGTGGGCTGTAGCGGTGTTGCGGTTGAGAGAGCCAATGATTTGTCCAGCATCTTGCCCCATCGCCCTCTGTCCAGTTATATCAGTAAGGATGATAGTCCCATCGCTGATAGCAGATTTTGTTTCCCCTTCTGCTGCATCCTTGGCTTTTCCATGACTTAAAGCATTTTTAGCAATATTTTTTATGATGCCATATTTCCCCTGTTGCAAAGCACCGCCACCAGAAATGCTAAACCTATGGCTGCTGGCTTGAGCATGCGCACTGTTGCTGATATCACTGGTGCTAATGCTTCCTGTGGTCAGGCTGTTTTTGTCCGCCGAGGCTGTGCTGGAAATAAGTCCTCCGGTCAGCGTTGTTTTATCTTTAACGTTGATCTTAAAACCGCCATCACCGGCTTTGATGCCTGATTGCTCCACAACACTGTGATAATCGCTAGAGGATTTATNGAAATATTGGTTGTGGCTGCATCATCCTTTTTTCCACCATTAAACCCAATAGAAAAAGAGTCTTGCTTGCTGGAACTTTGTCCCGTATCACTGCGGCTGACAACGGTAAAATCACCTCCTACTTCCATTTCTACACGCTCTCCAGAAACCACAGCACCTGCCAATGTGGTATCCTCTCCACTGTTTGTGTGAACTGTGCCGGTGCCAATAATATGGCTGTTCTTCTGGTGAACCTCCTCACTGGAACCCTTGCCTTTACCAAAAGAAGCATTCCCCATCCACCCTGGACCACCGGTACCATAACTATACCCAACATTCATCGAAGCGCTTTGCGTGTGGTTTTGTGTGCTTTGCGTATTTTGCGCACTTTCAAAAGTGATATCTTCACCTGCTCCCATGGTGATATTTCCACTCTGTTTATCATTGCTTTGCATCAGGTTTGTGCCGGCAATAATATCGGCTCCAACACCATGGATGCTGCCTTTGTGGGCTTGCATATTAACAGCGCGTCCTGCTTCTATTGTA